>CAMBQS010000350.1 GCA_945870015.1 Desulfocicer vacuolatum DSM 3385 | reverse complement strand
ATCCCTGTTGCTGATGCGCTATTTTTTTGAAAAGGAGTACTCCCCATTTTACTTCAAACCGTTCCAGACCGGTTGTGCCGATCCCTTTGATACAGACAGCGATGCCCGGTTCATCTATTCCAATATCAGGCAGCTCAAGGAGAAGGACCCATCCGAATCCGTGGTGTTCTGTTTCAAAAACCCGAAAGCCCCATGGTTTGCAGGCCGTGACATGGGGAAACAGGTTTCGCTTGATCCAATCATCCGGATCATGAAGGAAAAAGAACTCCTTTTCAATCCAATCATCGTGGAAGGAGCAGGGGGTGTGCTGGTGCCGTTGACAGAGAAACTCCTGGTTATTGATGCGGTGAAAAGTCTGGGATTGAAGGTTATTCTGGCTGCAAGAGGTTCATTGGGGACCATTAATCATACGCTTCTGTCCATCGAGGCCATCCAAAAAAGGGGGCTTGAGGTGGCGGGTGTTGTGTTTATGGATTCGGGGGAGAGAGAGACACCGGAAGATCTTCTCCATGAAAATATGGAAGCTGTTGAACAGTTTTCCGGTATTACCGTTGCCGGTGTGATCGGGCATATCCGGGATTTTTCAAATCCAGGCAGAGATTACATTCCTGTGTTGGATACCTTGTTTAATTTTTATTAATCGTCAGTTGTTGGGGTAAACGCATTTGGAATTTTAATAATTCCCCCCTTGAGGGACAAAGGGGGGTGTGATGAGGCTTAACTCCCTTACGTCATTTTTGTTATAAATACTACACCCCCCAACCCCCCTTGAGGGGGGAATAGTAGCAGGGAAACTCCAAATACGTTTACCCGGGTAAACAATCAATCGTTAGCCGGGAGAACAAAGATGGATAATTCCAATATCAATGATATACTTGCTTTTGACAGAGAACATATCTGGCACCCCTACACATCCATGACCAATCCGCTTCCGGTTTATCCGGTTGCATCGGCAAAAGGCGTCCGGCTGATACTGGAAGATGGAAAAGAGCTGATCGACGGCATGTCCTCCTGGTGGGCGGCGATTCATGGATACAATCATCCGGTTCTGAACGCAGCTCTAAAGAAGCAGATAGAAGAGATGTCTCATATCATGTTCGGCGGAATCACCCACAGACCGGCAATCGATCTTGCAAAGCTTCTCATCGAGCTGACTCCGTCCGGTTTACAGAAGGTTTTTTTATGTGATTCCGGTTCCGTATCTGTGGAGGTTGCCATCAAAATGGCCATTCAGTACTGGTTTTCCACTGGCTTTCCTCAGAAAAACAAACTCCTGACGATTCGATCCGGGTATCATGGAGATACATTCATGGCCATGTCCGTATGTGATCCAGTCAATGGAATGCATGGAATGTTCAAAGGCGTACTGAGTGAACAGTTTTTTGCAGAAGCTCCGGAATCCAGATTCAATGAACCATGGGATGAATCAGATATCCGGAGTTTGGAGAGCCTTGTGCATGCCCACCATGAGACAATAGCCGCTGTCATCCTGGAACCGATTGTCCAGGGAGCCGGAGGGATGCGGTTTTATTCTCCGGAGTATCTGAAAAAAGTGAGAGCGCTCTGCGATGAATACAACATTCTGTTGATACTGGACGAAATTGCAACCGGATTCGGGCGAACCGGTAAACTGTTTGCCTGTGAGCATGCGGACATTCAGCCGGATATCATGTGTCTTGGCAAGGCATTAACCGGAGGGTATATGACACTGGCTGCAACATTGACTACGGAAAAAGTCAGCAAGGGGATTTCATCCTGGGGAGGAGGGCAATTCATGCATGGCCCGACTTTTATGGGAAACCCGCTTGCCTGTTCGGTCGCATCTGCCAGCATTCGGCTGCTGTTATCATTTCCCTGGGAAAAAAAGATAAAGGCAATGGAGAATCAGCTTGCACAAGGACTGGCTCCCTGCCGGAAAATTAATGGCGTGGCGGATGTCCGAGTCCTGGGCGCAATCGGGGTTGTGGAGATGGAAAATCCGGTCAACATGGCTGAAATTCAGAAAAGATTTGTGGAACAGGGGGTATGGATACGTCCTTTTGGAAAGCTGATCTATCTCATGCCTCCTTATATCATCACAGAAAATGAGCTGGGACAGCTTATTGCGGCGATCCATACGGTTCTTTTGTAATGATATACCCCTCTCGCAAAAGGCGAAGAAAAATGGTATGGATGGATTAAGAACATTTATAAAAATATTATTTTTAATCAAAGAGGAACGACTATGAAAAAAGTCTGGCTTGTCATGATGCTGTTGAGTGCCATGGCCTGTATGGGAATGCAGGAGAATTCAGCTTCCCGGTTTTCTGTGCAGAAAATTTCAGTTACCGTTGATGTTCCGGATTCAGGATGGCGGGTACGGATATTGGAAGTGCATCGTGTCAAAGAGGAACTCTGGGTTTTTTCGGATATGTATCGTCTGGAGGGGAAATCTTCACAGGTGATCTCGAAAGCGGAAGATCAGGTGGAGATTCCGGCGCCGCCGCTTCCGATTGTCCATTTCATTACAGGAAAAACATGGGGCTGGACCGGCAAGAAGGATTCAAACCGCTATATCCGCTCTCGGCTGGAGATGGATGACAAAATCAGCCAGGGAGAGTGTCTCTATCATAAAGGAAAATAAAATGAGCATGTTTCAGATTCATCCGATTGTAATGGGAACCAAGGTTTTTGACAAGAGTATGATGACCTATCAGTATGGAAACGGACAAACATATGTGATCCCCATTTATTGCTGGTATCTTGAGGGAGGAGATCAGAAAATCCTTGTAGATACCGGAGAGATGAGTCCGATACTTTCAGAAGACCGGCAGCATGCCCTTGGCGGCAGAATCTATACTTTTGAGCAGGGACTTGAAAAGTGGAATCTGAAACCGGAAGATATCGATATTGTCATCCATACACATCTGCATAATGACCATTGCGAGAATGATTTTAAATGCCGGAATGCTGCAATATATGTTCACGAAAAGGAACTGGAGGCGATCCACAATCCTCATCCCCTGGATTATCGATACCTGGCGGATTATATTGAAGAGGTAGAAGAAAATGGCCAGATACAGGTGGTCATGGAAGACCGGGAGATCGTACCCGGAATACGGGTCATGCATACACCGGTTCATTCCCGTGGCGGGTTGACGGTTCTGGTGGAAACTGCAAAGGGCAGGGCGGCTATCACGGGATTTTGTGTGATCAAGGAAAATTTTTATCCGCCTGCCGAGATCCGGGCTATGGAGATGGATGTGATTCCGCCGGGAACTCATGTAAATGTTTATGAATCTTATGACATCATGTTGAAAATAAAAGAAATAGCAGATATTCTGTTACCGCTTCATGAACCGGAATTTGCTCGTGTGGATACGGTTTAGGTTGGCCCGTTAGCCGGTTCGCTGGTTTGATGGTTATTTTTTTTGGACCATGCTGGAGATTGCCTCGAGGGCTAGGATGTAGCCGATCACGCCTAGACCCGCAATCTGTCCGGTGACAATATCTGAAAGCATTGATTTATGCCGGAATGATTCACGCTTATAGATATTGGACAGGTGAACTTCAATGATCGGAACATTCAGCAGCAGAACTGCGTCGCGGATGGAAACACTTGTGTGGGTAAAGGCTGCCGGGTTAATGATCAGGCCGCTTATTTTTCCCATAGCATTTTGAAGCTTTTCCACAATCGCCCCTTCGTGATTGGATTGAAAAGTTTCAACGTCAAGGCCCAGGTCCGAACCTTTTGATGTAATTTTATTGTTTATATTTTCCAGGGTGTTATTGCCATAAACCTCAGGTTCTCTCTTACCCAGCATGTTCAGGTTCGGGCCATGGATAACCAGTATTTTATCAAGGCTGCTTTTGCCCATCTTGAACTCCTTTTTATTTGTTACGGTCGCTGACAGAACCTTTCTTCCGTTCTTCTTTTTTCTTGGGCGATATCAATTTTTTTATGGAACTCCTGGATTGTTTCCTGATAGTTCTTGCTTCCAAAGATTGCAGAACCAGCCACAAAAGAGTCTGTTCCAGCTTTGGCAATTTCAATTATGGTACTGGAATTGACACCGCCATCAATCTGGATCAGGGTCTTCAGCCCT
>CAMBQS010000349.1 GCA_945870015.1 Desulfocicer vacuolatum DSM 3385 | reverse complement strand
AACCATGAAAACCCAAGGATAAAACTTGACACCGGAATTTAAATCTCTTAATTTGTAAGCGTTTTGTAAGTGTTTTTCCAGTTGGATGGTGAGGGCAGAATCTCCGGCCCGATCCGGTGCATTCACATAGATTGTAACAAATTTAGTGGATTGATGTATCAACATAAATATAGAATCATATACTTATTAACTGCACAGTCAAATCATAAAAGGGTGGCTTTATTATGATCAATACCATTTTAATTGTCGATGATTCACCAGTTGCACGCCGAATGTTGAAAACCTGCATTCCCAAAGACAAGGGGTATGAAATATTTGAAGCAGGAAACGGCCAGGAAGGGTTTGAAAAATATAAGGAGCTGCATCCGGACATTGTGTTCATGGATCTCACCATGCCGGTTATGGATGGTTATCAGGCGACCGCCAAAATAAAAGAGTTTGACAAAGAAGCCATCGTTATTGTCACCACCGCAGATATCCAGCCCAAATCGATTGCAAGCGTTATGGAGCTGGGCGCCTTCACCCTTCTAAAAAAACCCGCGAAAACAGAATCCATTCAGGAAGCGATTTCAAAAGTGGAGATTAAATTGAAAAAGCTTCAGGAGAAATCATAATGAATCAAGAGGCCAGTATTAATTTTTCCGAAGATGAAAAGGACATTCTTCAGGAGATAATGAATATCGCCTTTGGTAATGCAACGGCTGATCTTGCTGAAGTTGTAGATATTTATGTTATGCTGAGCATACCGAACATTCAGGTGATCGGTATTGGAGAGCTGCCTTTCTACCTGAAAAACACCTTAAAGGATGATGGAGAGAGCAGTATTGTTGAACAGAAATTCTGGGGTAACTTCAAAGGGTCCGGACTTCTGGTTTTCCCGAGTGGAAGTGGAAAAGACCTTTTGGCCTTTCTGGATGATAGAGCGGACTATCATCATGAAGGTACGGCTGCTGCAACCCTTGAAAAAGGTGGATTGCTCGAAATCGGAAATATTCTGATCGGTGCATGCGTCGGGAAGGTGTCTGAACTCCTGGGGACATTTGTCACCTATTCTCCGCCTCAGGTATTACAGGGAAGATCAAGTGATTACAACTACCTGATCGAACATTTCGATCCCCTGCAGACGGCAATCGTGATGAAAACGATCTTCACCTTCAAAGAAAAAGATATCAATGGCTTTTTACTGATTCTGACCAATCATGAGTCTGTTGGCTGGTTGCAAAAAGCATTGCACGAATTCATGGATTCTTACAAATGATTTTTTCACAAATGTTCGATATGCTTGACGTGGGAATCGTGATCCTGGACAGCGAGCTGAATGTCTTCAAGTGGAATCGCTGGATGGCTACCCACAGCAAAATCCCTCCTGAAAAAATCGTCGGGAAATCTCTGTTTGAATTTTTCCCGGATCTGAATACACCCTGGTTCCTTCGTAACTGCAAATCCGTATTCACCTTTGGGAACTTTGCCTTTTTTTCTCAGAAACTTCATAAATACTGTTTTCCATTCAAGGCGTACAATACACTCGGATCCGACTTTGAATATATGCAGCAGAGTTGCACAGTCGGCCCTTTGCGTGATGAAAACCATAAAATCAATTATATCTATCTTACGGTTCAGGATGTCACTGAGATTGCGGCCTATGAACAGAAGCTGATCACCATGAATACCCGCGATGGATTGACCGGTATATTCAACCGAAGATATCTGGAAGCCAAACTCAAAGAGGAGTGTGACAGACACATCCGGTATAACCGACCGCTCAGTCTGATCATGCTGGATATCGATCATTTTAAAAAAATTAACGACACCCATGGCCACCAGGCAGGTGATTTTATACTAAAAAGCCTTGCCACTACAATTGACGAAAGGATACGGGCCGTTGATATTGTCGCCAGGTATGGCGGGGAAGAATTCTGTTGTCTGCTGCCGGAAACAACTTCCGAATCCGCCCTGGCGCTGGCTGAATTTTTACGCATGGGCATCGAAGCGGAAATCTATCATTTCAAAGACAAAAGCATCAAAATCACCATCAGCCAGGGGGTTTCAGATCTGAGCGAAGGCATCGACTCCGCCGAAGCGCTGCTGAAAATGGCGGATGATGGCCTCTATGAATCCAAAAGGTTGGGCCGAAACAAAGTTTCAATGATATCCAACAAAAAGAAAGTCCAATAACCAAAGAAACCGGAAAAACACTCCAGCACCCAAAACCAACCTTGACATGTAAAAAAGAACGACGTATATTTTATTCAATTTAATACGTCAAATTTATTGAGGTGTAATATGAATACGAAACTCACACTGCGACTTGAGGAGGAGTTGATCAAATCGGCAAAAAAACATGCAAATATTGTCGGTAAATCCGTTTCTCAAATGGTGGCGGACTATTTTTCTCTGTTGGATAAAAAATCTTTCAAAAAAACAATACAACTGACTCCCATTGTAAAATCCTTAAAGGGTTCCTTAAAAAATACGGATGTTGATGAAAATGACTATAAGTCATACCTGGAAGATAAATATCGATGAAGATACTTTTCGATACAAATTTGATTCTTGACGTATTGATTGATCGAAAGCCATTCTCTGAAGCAGCAAGTCAATTATTATCACTTGTTGAACAGGGAGAAGTTTCAGGGATTATATGCGCAACAACCGTGACGACGATCCATTATTTATCAACCAAAATTCTTAGAAAAAATAAATCGCAACATCAAATTGCAGATCTCATTTCTTTATTTGAAATCGCCGCTGTCAATAGAGCTGTTATTGAAGAAGCTCTTACGTCAAATTTTTCTGATTTTGAAGATGCTGTGATCTATCAAGCAGCCCGACATGCCGGCGCGGAAGCGATTATCACCAGAGACCCAAAAGGTTTTCAAAAGTCCAATCTGCCGATCTTCAGTCCGATTGAACTGCTCAATATATTACAAGCTATTGAATAAATAAAAGAGCCAGTTTCAAAACAATTAAAAAGTGTCTTAGCAGCAAAAGCCGGTATTGATTTCATCCGGCCTGACCCCCTGTTTATTTGCAAACCGGTTCATGATTCTTCAAAACTGACCTCAATCGTAAAATCACCATTATCCGTATGATAAGGCATGGCAATCACCGGTCTATTGTGTATAAATTCAACCTCATGAGATGATCCCATCATTACCGTTGATAACTGGGCTTTCAGGGTTTTACCCATCTCCGTCATCTTCGTGGTTACCTGACCGGAAATCATATTGGTGATCTCTCCGACCGCATCCTTGATTTCATCATTCACTTGAGTCATCTTTTCGCCAAACATGGCAGACACAACCGACAGGATCAGTTTTTCCGAAAAGCTGATGGATATGATGCCATTGAAATCACCTGAAAGCGCGATCACACCGGAGATTGCACCCGGTGCAGACTGCTCTTTTTTCAAATACGGTTTCCTAGCTTTTGCCGTGGTGGAAGCGGTTGTTTCCAGAATATGAAGGGTTGCTTCGACAAAAGGATTTACAAGTTCAGCATCCATATGTTCTCTTGGAATATAAAGGAAATTCTCTTTCAAATTAAATATCGAATTATTCACATGACGGAGTCTACCACCCCATGCGGCTGATGTTCATCTTTTTCTGCATGCTGCATGCCGGACACCAATCCTGATTCAATGGATTTTTATCAAATATCCGCTGTCCGTTCAGTGCAATGAAAATCTTTTGCTCTTTCTTCTGGTTGAGGGTGTTTATGCTTTAAGCTATCATCTGAATATAAACCACGTCAAGTTCTCCGGACATCACCTAATGGAGCCAAATCCAGTTCAGCCTTATATATATATCCTGATCGAAACCGCAAAAGCCAATGGGCTCAGGCCACACGTATATCTGTGCTTTCTGTTCGAAAATCTGCCGTTGTACCCAAGCTCCTTAAAACCGCTTTTTTGATGTCAGAAAGATGGTTTTAAGGCCTTAAGTATCCTAACTATTAACACCTATTTGATTAATTTTCAACCAGTTAATTTGGTCTGATATCCAATAAAGAAAATTGTTGATTTCAACGATGTCAGATTATTTGTAGAGTTATTTTCCTGTTGATATAAAGGGAAATCTCAATTAGAAATTGGT
>CAMBQS010000348.1 GCA_945870015.1 Desulfocicer vacuolatum DSM 3385 | reverse complement strand
GATTCAAGTGCAAATTCAAGATTTCCTTTTTCTCCATAAACAGTTTCGAGCATTTCAAAAACATACCCAAGCGTCTGGTGAAAATATTCAACCTGTCCATTGAGATGAATGGCTTTTTCCAGAAGGAGTTTTGCCTCCGACATCGCTTCCCTGTTATCCAGGTACGTAAGGAGAAGCGCTGTGCCATAAATATAAACCGGATTTTCAGGATCTTTTACGCTGTATGATCTGTATGTGTTCAAAGTCTTGTCGGTCATATTTTGTGCAGCGGCACATTTTATGTATCCGCGATGGGCTTCCACAATCCCCGGATCATAGTCGATCAGTTCCCGGAACCGGCTTATGGCTGCCGGTACTTCTCCCAGACGAAACAGGTATTCACCGGAGTCAATGGATTTCCGGATATAACCCCTTCGGGCCAGCTCGATAATATTTTCCTCCCCTGCCGGTTGATTGATTTCCGCTTCATACAGGTTGATGGCTTCCCGGAATCGTTCTTCTCTGTAAAGAATCTCAGCCAGAGCAAGCCGGGCTGCCGCTGCCTGAATGGGAAGAACCGGGTAACGCTCCAGAACCAGCCGGTACAGTTCCTTTGCCTGTGTCCACTGATCATTTTGAACATAAAGGTCCGCAGCCCGATTCAAGGCTCCTGCAGACAGCATGGGTATTTGTTCATGATTTTTTTTCGACAGCTCTGTAAGGAGATTAATTTTTTCCTGAAAGCTCACGTCCTCCTTGCTTTCAAGAAAGAAATCCAGGGATTTTTCAATTGCAAGGACTACCCACCGGGTCTGATCCGGAAAATTCCGTATAATCGATTTATACAGGGCAAAAACCTCCTCACTTCTTCCAAGTTCAATATATATCTGAGCTTTGAGCAGTGTGGCTTCGGCAATATCGTATTTTTGATCCGGAAAAGAACGAATCACATTGTCCAGTATCCGGACGGACTCAAACAGAGAATCTGCACCGGCATCTGACTTGGCAAGCAATCTTGCAATTTCGATATCAGCCCTTGCTTTTGTGATACCGGTTTCTTGACTTGAAATGGATTTCAGTTTTTCAACCGCAGATTGAACAATCTGGCTTTTCTCATCCGCATGTGCGGTTTTATCCAGTCTGAGTTGCGTGAGAGCCGCTGTCAGTGCGATCCTGGAAAGGGTAGATTCCGGTTCAAAACCATAATTTTCTGAAACCGATTCATAGTACACGACTGCTCCCTGAAAAAGCTCCATCTCTTCTAAAATCCGGCCGATCCGGTAAGCAGCCGCACCGGCTTCTTTGACCGGTCCAAATTCCATTATTTTGGAATGAGCCAGAATTTTCAGAAAAGGATTTACACTGGTTTTGTCTGCCAGATTTCTGCAAAATGAAACCTGTTGATTGACATCTTGCTGTAAAGGGATCAAACCCTTTTCAGGGATAAAATAACAGTTATCCATATTCCGGTTCTGGGGTGAAATCAGAAACAGCTTGCCATCCGCCGTTATTGGATTCCGGACTGTACGATCAAATCGCGTCATGGGAAAAGATACCGGAACCGGCAGATTCGGACTGACCTTGAACAGAACCGCATTATCCCGATAGGTAATTTTTTCATCCTGATCCGTGTCCATGAAAATTCGTGTAAAAAATATGGTGTTGCCGTCTGCTGACCATTTTGCTGAAGAATCAAAAAAAGGTCCATCAGTCAGAATTTTTGTTTTAGAGGTTGTAAGGTCATAGACCATGATGGAACCGGTAGGATCAGACTGAAAGCTGGTGTAACATATCTTCCGGCCATCCGGAGACAGATCCGGATCAGAGCCATCCGATCCGGTTTCGACACGATGGATCAGACGTTTTCCATCCAACTGGAGAGAAACGATTCCCGGCAGAACTTCTCCCGGCAAGGTCTGATGAAAATACAAAATTTTACCGGTTGGATCAAAGCAGGCCCCGCCATCTCTGGTTTCCCGTCCGGTCAGCTTTTCAGGAAGGCTTCCGGCTTCTTCGATATTGAGCAGATAAATATCACCTTTGACATCATCATTGGTTCCGGTGAACGCAATGAATCGTCCATCCGGTGAAAATACAGGAGACGACTCGATAAAGGGGTTATCCGTAATCTGCACGGGAAATACGATTTTTTGCGGATCGGCTGAATAGAGCCAGAGATTTGTGAAACCATTTTTTTCCATTGCACAGACTAGTTTTTTCCCATCCCGGGATACAGCCATGTTCTGAATGGGAACGGTTTCAAAGGTAATCTGGACAGGATGAAGAATTCCGGACAAATCACTTTTACCGGCCAATACAGGCGTTTTTACTATTAAAAGGATCAAAAAAGCCGGCAGTAAATGGATCATTTTTTGAAATACAGATGAATGTTTCATTATTTTAGCTTCCATTCTCCCTGGTCATTCTGTATTTTTTCACCAGCACCTGCATTTTCCGCATTCAATTTGGCAAATATCTGCTGAACCTTGGGCATATCCGAATCTTTCAGGTTTTCATTCATATCGATCACCCGCTGCATAATGACCAGTCTGGCCTGATTGACCTGCTGAATGATGGCGGAAAATTCCTCATGGGTGAATCGGCTGGAAAACTCCTCCATCCCTTTGGGAACCTGTTTTTTATTCATTTCAAATGGTTCAAGAAGACCCTTGTTGTTTTCTCCGATCCATCCCATTTTTTTAAACTGTAAAAGATCGTCGGAATGGAAATCTATCAATTGAATGGCGGCAATCGCATCCTGTTTTTCTCTGCTTTTCACCGGAGGCTTTTTGATGTTTCCCTGTGTATCCACTCCCCGGACGGACGCAACCAGCATCATTTCCCGATCCAGTGAATTATAAGTTCCCAGAATCTGGTTCTCCAGGGCAGTACGTTCACTCAACACCTCCACATCAACTTTGGCCAGGGTGCAACCGGAAATGATTATCAGGAAAAACAGTATCATTCTTTTCATGGTTTCCTCACTCATATTTTGTGTCTGAACGAAAACAAGGCAGTTCATCTATCTGCCTGTAACAGGTCTTCCGTTATTATTTGTCGATAAAACCGATATGGTTCTTGCTTTGATCCATCCATATTGTATTGGCAGACATGCACCGGAGCGCATCCACAACAGGTGAAAGCTTCAATAACCCATCTTCCAGAGGTTCAAGGCCCGGAAGTCCGGAGATATTGAGCCTTTTTACCTGCGGGATATCAACATCCACTCCCTGAATGGCAACAACCCCTTCCAGAGACAGGGTCCCATCCATAATGGTCAATCTTATCCAGCGTGGAAACCCTTTTTTCACCATCTTCCGCTGGGATACGATTTTTTCATTGCTCTCCGTCGGGTCCAGGGAATACAAAAGCTGCTCAAGAGCCCTGGCTCCAATATGGGTAAACAGTATATCCACCTCCAGACTGTTTAAGAAATCATTTCTATTGTCAGCCACCGGAACATAAGCATAAAACTGCCCGCTGACCTCGGTATCCTTCTTCTGCTTCTTTTCAGCCGTTTTCCCAAAAAATCGATCGGTCTGAATACCTGAAAAAGAAAGCGTAATGGGAAGATAAAACCGCTGATCGATTTTCTGCACGGAAACGGAAGCGATAATGGACCCTCCGAGAAGGTCTACCTGGAAGTTGTGAATTTTGGGTAATCCATCTTCCAGTTCCAATCCGGTCTGAAAACGGTTCAGGGTTATAGGAAGCGGCCCTTTTTCACTGCTTGCGGAAGCAAAACGGATCATCATTTCCGAAGGCGGATACGTTGCCTGAAACAGGTGTTTCCCCTTTTCTCCGCTCTGTAAACGGTTGAGCAGTAACTCTTCCTGAAAATCCGGGTGTTTCATCACGTTGACAGATAAATTTGAACTGGAGCCAGGGTTGTCGGGATTTTTATTCCCTGCTTCATTATCCACAAGCAGATACTCTTTTTCCAGACGGAGATCGCCGGAAAGTCCATGAATGGAAAACTGCCGCCCATTTTCCAGATTCACGTCGGTAAATTGCACCCTGGTTTTTGCTCCAAGCCTTGATCCGGGAACCATCAACAAGTCCAATCCTGCTGAAAAAGCGCCGCTTGCAGTCAGATTTTTCTGAATCTGATGAACAGCCGTCATCTC
>CAMBQS010000347.1 GCA_945870015.1 Desulfocicer vacuolatum DSM 3385 | reverse complement strand
ATCCATAATTCGTTATGGATATTGTTCATTAGTTTCAACAACTTCCCTTTAAAAAGCCTTCAATCATATCTAAAGCCTGTTTTTGAAGTTTGTTGACCATATTGAAATGAGATGGTAAACTGCTTCCAAATCCCATAAACATAAAGCATCATTCTACTGAAAACCTTCACCTGTTCCAGAGCATCGCGTCAACCAGACATCCATAAATTATGCAGCAAGGATGCAAGATGAGTAATCCAAAAAACTCTGCAGCGTATAAAAAAATAATCTGTTCATGTATTTCCATTTTCCTTTTTTGGGGAAGTTATGGATGCAGTAAAGAAGTTCCTGTGGCTGCGGATGACCGTTTCATCGGTTCATGGCGTATGAAAAAGGGCAGAGGGCATAAAGATTTAACCTTTTTGGCAGATGGAACATGGCAATCACAGATCCGGAAACAAGGCAAGTTAGGAAAGGTTAATCCAGAGGATGAAGAATTATTCGGTACCTGGACAGTTGCGGATGTTTCATTAAATATGACTGTTACGAAAGCAACAACGGGAAGTTCCTGGAATATCGATGAAACAATCTCTTATAAAATTATCGAGCTTTCTGAATGGAGCATGAAAATCAGAAAATCCAATGGCCCGGTTGAAAACTGGGCAAGGGTTAAGAATCAGAAAATGGAAGAGAAAGAAAGGCCGATAAAGATTTTGTCCATAAAACCCTTTATCGTGAATTTAAGCAAGGAAAAGCCTGCAAGTCGGGACCAGTATCTCTGTATTGAACTGAAATTTGTCTTACGGCCAAGCGAGGAAAAACCAAGTGAGGAAAAGTCAAGTGCGGAAAAGGTTACTGTTCCTTTGCCCAAAATACATCCCAAGGTAAGGGAAGCATTGATTTTTCATTTAGGCTCGCTGACCTATTCTGAAATAAATACAATGGATAAACTCGGCGCTGTTAAAAATATGCTTTTACAATTAATAAATCCCTATGCAAAAGGCCAGATTGAAGACATCTCGATCCAGAATATCACGGTTACATCTCAGTGGAAAAGTGTGGAAGCCTTTTTAAGTCAGTATGAAGAACCTCCTGCTGAAGCAAAGGAAGAGCATGGGAAAAAAGAAGCTGAGGAAGATCATGGGAAAAAAACAGAAAAAGGCGGTCATTAATTCCATCCCACTGCCGTTTTATCATGATTTCACAGAATAATTATACAATCGAGCTAATTTCAAAACGATTGAAAAGCGTCACACCGGCGAAAGCCGATGTCCAGAAAAGAACAGAAAATACTGGATATTGTTACACCTTACTTCGTGTCCAGCTTTCGCCGGAACTATAACAACAGACTTTTGAAATTGACTCAATCATATCCCTATCTTTTTTTTCAATCAATGTCTCAAAGTAGTTCATTATTCCCTCCTGTTTTGAAATCATCACGATTTGAAATTGACAATATAATGATAGCCCAATAGGATAAGACTGATCCATAAATAGAAATTTTAATAACAATATCAAAAGCAAGATTGGAAAGGTCTGTGCAGAAGAGGAATACCCGCAAGGGAATCGTAAATTTCACATCGAAAATCATAAGTCGGACTATCTTATTTTTATCCCTTTTTTATTGTACCTTGTATCTGCCTTTTTCACTGATTTTATACCTTCCGGGATGGTACAAAATCAGTTGTAACTGGCATTCACGTTGTGAAAAAATGGGTTATGAACGGATTGATACAGGCATCAAAGAACTGAGCCGGTTTTTCCGCCATCAGGGAGAGCTGACTTCCATATTCTGGACAGGGAAAGAAAAGGCTCATCTTCTTGAAGTAAGGCATATGGCGGATACAATGTTTGTTTTCTCCATTTTTGCGTTATGTGGCCTGATTTTCTGTTTTCATGCCAGGCTGGTATCTGATTTTGCCCTGGTCAATATGATTATCATTCTTTCCTTATTGACAATTCTGCCGGTTTTTGGAGTTTTCTGGAGAGATGTGTTTCACCCCATCCTGTTTAAAAATCAGTTATGGTTAAATACCCGGTTTGATTTTTCCTTTTATATTATGCCCAGGGTGTTTTTCAAGATTACAACCGCTTTATTGATTGTCATATGCTCCGGGATCAATTTTCTGATTTGGTATGCTATGCGTAAAAGACTATTAAAATCAGAATGATATAGGTTTGTTAAAATCAAGCAATCACTCTCTTTTCTCTACCGGGGCTTTTTTTAATGTTGAAAAAAAAAAATTAGCTGATAAGTTTGACCGGTCTACATAAACGATCGCTCATGGCCGGTGAAAAAAATGCTGTATAAAAAACCGGCCATATGCATTATTTCTTCAAAAGAAAAAATGAATAATATTTTATAAGGAACAGTTCTTATTTCATAAGGACAGGTTTTGAATCTGTGTTTAACCCAAAAACAGGACGATGGGAAAAAATAATATGGATGATTCGATCTTGAGAAACGAATCCTCAGCCTATAAACGTGCACTTGGCATCTGCCTGGGAGCATCAACCGTATCGGTTGCTCTGGTTGAGAAATGTTCAGGCGGAAATGGGAAAGATTCTGAAAAGGAAACAAGGATCACACATCATGCCGTGTATCCGCATGGCGGCAATCCGAAAAAAGCACTCCTTTCCGTATTTGATGATATTCAGCCGGATCAGTTTGACAGCATCGCCGTGACCGGCCGGAAATTTCAGAGATTTGTCAATCTGCCTGCTGTTTCTGAACCGGAAGCGGTTGAGTATGCATACCGTTTCCTGAAACCGCCCGATGTTTTCTGTCCGGCGGTGGTTTCAGCAGGAGGCGAGACGTTCATGGTTTACATGCTGGATAGCCAAGGACAGATTTCCAACGTGCTGACCGGGAATAAATGCGCTTCCGGAACCGGAGAGTTTTTTGTTCAGCAATTGCGCAGAATGGACCTTACATTGAATGAGATATCCGGCTGGTCCGAAATCGATAACCTGCACCATGTATCCGGACGGTGTTCTGTTTTCTGTAAGTCAGACTGTACACATGCCACCAATAAGGGTGTTCCGAAAATAAAGGTCACTGCCGGCTTATGTAAAATGATGGCAGACAAAATTCTGGAGCTGTTAAAAAAAGTCAAGCGTGAAAATATCATGATTGCAGGAGGGACTGCGCTCAATCAAATGATGATCCGGAATCTGAAAAAAGAGATTCCGGGAATGATTGTTCCAGAAGAAGCTCCCTATTTTGAAGCACTCGGGACAGCGCTTTGGGCTCTTGAGAATGGTTCTAAATCCTTTGTTGGAACAGAAGAGTTGTTAAAGACAGGAGCCAGGATATTTGAGGCCCTTCCACCCCTGTCTGATTTTACGGACATGGTTTCCTTCAAGACCATTGAAAAGGCAACCATCCGGAAAAATGATCAATGCCTCCTGGGTCTGGATGTTGGCTCAACAACAACCAAGGCTGTTTTGCTGCGCAAATCTGATCATGCGATGCTCGCTTCTGTCTACCTCAGAACCAATGGCGATCCAGTCGGAGCTTCCAGAGAGTGCTATCGGGCCATTTTACAGACCATTCAAAAATCTGTGGATCCGTCGGAGATTTATATCCAGGGTTTGGGTGTCTGCGGGTCCGGACGTCAGATTGCAGGGCTGCACGCGTTGACGGAAGGCGTTGTGAATGAGATCATTGCCCATGCAACGGCTGCTGTGTATTTTGACCCGGAAGTGGACACGATTTTTGAGATCGGAGGTCAGGATGCAAAATATACCTATATTACAAGCGGGGTATCTTCAGACTATGCCATGAATGAGGCCTGCTCTGCCGGGACAGGCTCCTTTCTGGAAGAATCCGCCCTTGAATCTCTTGGCGTTCAGATGGAAGATATCGCTGATATTGCCATAAAAGGAAAGAATCCACCAAACTTCAATGATCAGTGCGCTGCTTTTATCGCTTCCGATATTAAGAACGCGATTCATGAAGGAGTGCAGCATGAGGATATTATTGCCGGCTTGGTCTATTCAATATGCATGAACTATTCAAATCGTGTAAAATCCAACAGACCGGTTGGTGAAAAAGTGTTTATGCAGGGAGGCGTTTGCTATAACAAGGCGGTGCCACTTGCAATGGCCTCTCTTGTTGGAAAACCGATCATTGTTCCGCCGGAACCCGGACTGA
>CAMBQS010000346.1 GCA_945870015.1 Desulfocicer vacuolatum DSM 3385 | reverse complement strand
ATATTTTCATCTTTATACCTGATGTTTTCTCCATCGTGAGTTTGCAGCATGGTTTCCGATATGAGGTCAGAAGACTGACAATGAAAAATTAAAATCCGTCATAACAGAAGTTTCCAACTCCTACAAACTGTATTTTTCGGCTTCCATGAATTCAACCGGTTGACTTATATTCTGAAAACCTTTACACTTGGATTCATAATCATATCGATATACAAAGAGCTGTTTTTTTGTTTGTTTCAAGCCTGATCCAGATGGTTCTTTAACCAAAATTTTATTTTATCAATCAACTGAAAAATGGAGGCAGCGATGAAAGTTGTTATTACAAAACAGTGTATGGGCGACAGAAACTGCAACAACCTTTGTCCGGAAGTGTTTGAATACAATGAAGACGAATTGAAGTCCATTGTAAAGTTCAAAAAAATTCCGGAAAAATATCAAGATGTCGTCAGACAAGCAGCCGAAGAATGTGGAGCAAGCGCAATTGAAATAATGGAAGATTGAAGTTTGAAGTTTGAATTGAATGGACGTACTGCGGCCGTTTATCAAAAAAGGGAGGGGGCATGGGTAAATTCAAGGAAAGTCGGACAGCAAAAAATTTATTGATTTCATTCGCATTTGAATCTCAGGCCACTGCCCGGTACCGATTCTTTGCCGATAAGGCAGCCGGTGACGGATATATCCAGGTCGCCAATGTTTTTGAAGAAATTGCAGATCAGGAGCATGAGCATGGGCTGCGGTTTTTCAAATTCTTCAATGGTGGTGAGCTTGAAATCACTGCCAGCTTTCTGACAGGTGTCATTAAAGGCACCTATGACAATCTGATGGCATCTGCCGATCTTGAAAAGAATGTGGGATCCAATATGTATCCGGAATTTGCCGGGATTGCACGAGAGGAAAAATATGATCGTGCTGCAGATCTATGGGATGCAATCTCAATTGCTGAAAAACAGCATGAAAAAAGTTTTCTGAAACTGGCAAAGAACATCAAAACAGGCAATGTATTCACCAAGGCAAAGAGCGTTACCTGGCGTTGCAGTAACTGCGGATATATCCATCAGGGAAAGGATGCTCCGGATACCTGTCCGGCATGCGTGCGTCCTGTCGGCTATTTCGAACTCTTTTGTGAACCCTGGTAATTCTTTCTGAGTTCATCCTACGCAAAACTGTAACGAACCACCCGATTCCGCCCATTGTTTTTTGCCTGGTATAGGGCGGCATCCGCTTGTTCAATAAGATAGGATGATTTGGTTTGAAGGTTGGGTAGTGCGCTTGCGACACCCAGACTGACAGTGATCTGATTTGTAATTTCCGAATAGGAATGCCGGATATCCATATTTTGAATATGAATACGGATATTTTCTGCAATTTGAAAAGCTTCTTCCATTTCCGTGTGTGGAAGGAGTACAACAAATTCTTCTCCCCCATACCTGGCAAGAAGATCACGGGATCTCCGTACACTCCGGTTCAATGCATCACCGATTTTTTTCAAACAACGATCTCCTGCCTGATGGCCATAATTGTCATTGTAGGACTTGAAAAAATCGATATCGAGAAAAATAAGGGAAATCGGATACTCATTTCTTGCCGCAGAGTTCCATTCCCGCTCAAAAGTAATATCAAAATGCCTTCTGTTGGCTGTTCCGGTCAATTCATCTGATATGGAAAGCAGCTCCAGTTTTCGATTGGTCTCTTTCAGTTTTATTGTATTGATTTTTTGCAGCAGTGTTAAAAGAAAATCCCTCCGTATTTCACTCTCCAGTTGATAGTTGCCGATTAAACTGATGATTGCCGCGGTTAGCAGAACCAGAGAACTGTTATCCGCCGCTTCAGCCGGCATCTGGGAAACCAGATCAATTGCGAAAACATAAAGAAGCAGGATCGCAACTGAAAATCCAAATGCATACAGAAACCGGATTCTTACAACAATATTGCCAAAGGTAATAATCAGGATGATCCCGGTGTGATAATGGACCACATTCGGGTGCTGGCTCAGGATAAGAAACCATACGATCGTTCCCGAAGTCAGCAGAAGCAAAAAGCCGGCAAATAGATCAATAAAGCGGTTCAGCTTGTGAATGCTGATCAGAACAAGAAAAAAGCACATCGCCGGTGTGATCACTCCAAGCCTGATTTTCCATGCAGTGACATAAATATCCGGTAACATGAAACGGTCTGCTATGCAGAAAAGATCAAATAGAATGATCGCAAACAGTCCAAGTAAAAGAATCCGTTTTCTTCGTTTCGGGGTATCCAGTTCTGTAAAATGGATTTCAAGTTTTTTCGGGAACTTTAAAAAAGTGGAACCACCTTCGAGGCTCGCATGGATATCCGGCTCAAGTTCAATCAGTTTATCTGCAATGGTGTCTTCAGCAGGCATGAGGTTCCATAGTATTTTTTTGAATTCACTTCATTTCGTTGCAATTTGGATTGTATCATGTTTTTCCTCGACAACCGCAGTATTGAATCATTACTTTTTTCTCTGAAATACCCGTGCTTCCGTGCAGGTTGCAATTGGCTTCCGATGTTATCACAATAGGCGTCATAACCATGTATTGGATTTCCCGGGTGAAATTGTCTGATTCAGAGGTGGAAAATGCACCAAATTCCCATCGTTTGATTTCCTGGTCATTGATTTTTACATAAACCCAGTCTGTGTGATGGATAAAATTATTTCCATCATGGGATACATGGAGTTTGATCGTAATTTCCTGCCCGGAAGCAACTGTGTCCGGGGCTTCGATACGTACAGAGGATTGATTTGCAAATGCTGGTTTACCATTTAGTGAGAAAGCAGCAACGGATGCAATGCCATAAGAGAGAAAAGACCTTCTGTTCATTCCATAACCTCCTTTTCAGATCATTCGTGAATAATTTTTTTTATCGTGCTGTCATGCTTTTTTACGTTTCGAAAAAACAGGTGAAATTGAATACAGAAACAGTTGTATAAAAGCAAAATATCCAAGGTAAGGTGTGAATGCAAAAAGTACAACCAGTGGCAGATCAATACGTCCAATCCATGGTTTTTTATCCATTAAGCGGCCAACGTGTATATATTTTGCCGGAAAAAGGTTCATCAGGAAAGCCGCCGCAACCATGACACCGGAACAGAAATAATACCAGAATATGATGCTTTCCGATCCCTGATCCATGGCTTGGACAAAAATAATCAAAGGAGAGGTGACAAAGAGAGCTGCTGCCGGACAGGGCATTCCTTTAAAGACTCCGGGTATGGGGTTTTTATCCAGGGTAAAGTATATCAGTCTGGAAATGCCGAAAACAGCATATAAGATTGCAATGATGCTGATTGGAAGACGGGTTGTTGAATCTTCAGAGAGGCAGATATAGTAAATCCATGCAGGTGCAATACAGAAACTGACGGTGTCTGCGATGTCGTCCATAATTCCGCCAAACGTGATTTTGGTTTTACCGGGTGTGGCAGGCGCATCATCGGCCAGGCCGAGTTTACGGGCCATTGCACCATCCAGTTTATCAAAAATGGCCGCACCAATCATGATTAAAAAGGCTTCCTTGATTCTTCCCTGGTGGGCAAAAAAAACAGCCATAAGTCCCATCATTGCGTTCATGACTGTCAATGCATTTGGAAATACCGCCAGAATTTTTTTCCTGAGACTATCATTTCCCAGGCAGAGTTCATCCAGACAATAGTTTCCGTATCTTCTGCAATATCTCGCAATGGAGCCGAAATTGATGATCAGAAATATAATTTCAAAGACAAAAAATACACGGATGGGGATATTCCCCAGCCAGGATATCCAGGAGTAAAGCTGTATGGAAGGTCCATCTGGAATGCAAAATGCGTGGGCATATAACAAGGCACTGAGCGGAGCTGCAACAATTGTCCGTAACCTTGTGAATTCACTTGGTTCAGGCTCTTGACCTCTTCGAATTGCAAATCCGCGCATGAAGGAGGCAAAATTATCCCGTATCAATACGGTAACACATATGAACAGGACAAAAATAGCATGAAGAAATTCGATTTTGGTATATTCCGGTTTGATACTGAGCATACGCCACATCATTCCTGCGGCAAGAAGCGGGAATATAATGGAGTATACAATTTTATCCATGATGCGATCCGCCAGATGAGCCAGTGCATTGTTTGGATGAAAACGGGCTGCAAACCATCC
>CAMBQS010000345.1 GCA_945870015.1 Desulfocicer vacuolatum DSM 3385 | reverse complement strand
GATTGCCGGAACCACCGAACTGCTCGGTGGATTCGCCATCGGATTCAGATCTATCAGGCACCTGGCGGTGTACCTGTTATTACTCGACAATCAGGGAAATGTGATTGAAAACGCCCTTGTTTATGCGGGGCAAAATAATTTATCCATTCCGATTCCCATGCTTTTTGAAAAAACAATGCCCATTCCTGAGGGAACCCAAGCAATTTCTTTTGCTTATGACGGAGAGTTGATGGATTCGGGCGATGATGACGGAACCTCTTATAACATTGGGTTCTCACCATCCAGGCAATGAAATCGAATAATTTATATCATGAGCAATCTGGTGTCTATGAAATAGCGGGGAATATATAAACTGCACTTCAGGAAAGATGATCGGGGCGGATTATGTGAAGGAAGCTTTTGAAATCGTAGGAATTGATTCCTTCCTGTCGATTCTTCCGGTACTGTAAGACACAATCAAGCGGATAGCAGATAACGGAAGACGACAGAAAGGAATCCACGTTACAATCAATACCAGGATTCATAATACTTAACTCCCACTTGGTAATGGGTTGGCTTCTCAGAGACCTGTCTGCACCACCGGACTTCGGCAAGCGTCGTCTGGCGCATTCCTTCAGTGTTTTCAGGCATTTTCTGATGTGGACTGTCGTTTTTAGCCCGAATGAGCACGGCAGATCCGGGATGAAATTCCTTTTCTGAAACAAAATACATGCCATCCTGACTGAAGTTGATGGTCCTGGCGCTGGAACTGACGGGCTTATTGAAATAAGAGCAGAGGATGGGCGCTTCGATAGTGTAGCGACTCGTTCGACGTTTTTCATGAGCGTTTGACATTTGCAACCTCCTTTCCTGCCATGACGCGCAGCGTAATTCATTTCTATATTGTCTGTCTGCAACATAAAACTGAGTGCTCACATAACAAAGCACTCAGCAACTGTTTTCACAAAAATGGAGAAAAGGTTCCGAAAATTTATTTCGAGTTGGTAGAATAAAAGGCTGACTGGGAACGTCCCGGCCAGCCTTTTAAAAGGAGGAAAAAGATGAAGAAATTATTAGGTTTGATTTAAAAATAAGCAAATAATATGCCAAATTTATATTCTTGTAATGCATTTTTAAATTTTACTTATATTTCAATCGGTTGTATCAGCATCAATTGTCGATGTTTTTGCTGTCGAGCAATGCGATTGTCCGGAAAGTTCAAAATCCTAAACCCTTTTTCTTAGCGATTTGTTTAACTTGCCGATTTATAATGAAATGCAGAATTAAATTATGTTCACAAAAATAAACTATCCCATCTATTTCCATTCATTTCCAACAATTCAAACAGTTACGGACATAATAATTTATGTTGCCGGCGCATATTCGACTTGCAATTCCCCTTTAATTCCAGCGCCGGCAGTATCAAATCCTGAAATGTTCTCATCGACGTACATGCGGTGGTAATCTTTTTCCGGATAATCGGCCGCAGTTTCCCATCACCAGCAGATAAGTCATCCATCCGAGCCCCAGCAGTGGCCCCAAATAAGGGATAATGCCCAAAAGGGTGGTCAGGAGGGTGATGGCGGCAGCATAGGCACCGCAGCGAAAAGCGGTTTCAAACGGTTCCAGGGAGCCCATCAATTTCCAGATGACGAATAAGATGGCCGCAGAAACGAATCCAAAAAGAGCCGTAACGATCGGGACAACGACGATGTAAGCCAAAGCCATGAAAAAGGATGCCGCAAGGCCTACACCGAAGATCGATAAAATTGCCTGCAAAATACCGCCGACACCCCCTATCAGGGCCAGGAAAATAAGAGGCTCTACCAGCCCGCCGGTTTTGGGCATGGTTTTGAAAAAACCGATCGGGTTGGTGATTACGGCAATCGCCGTGTTCAAAGATACTGCCATCTGGTCCTGAATGTTTATTTCAGAAAAAGTCTTGTTTGGCATTTTCGTTTCCTCGCTTCTTGTCTTGTTGATAATAAAAATTAAATTTTTCAGGATTATCGGGATATTTTGGTACGTTAATTGGTTTATTGGTTTCATCATTCAAAAAGCTTAAAACCTTTGGGAGTTGGATATTTCCGAAATACCGTTTGTGTCCGTCCCAAAGACCGACTCGGTTTTGAAAACCGAGTCGGTCTGCCGGTCTATTGATCTTCCAAGTCCCTTACAACCAATTTTCCAATGGACGTTCCAAACCACCGCTCAAAGGCGATAAGACCATTTTTAAGCTGGTGCGCGCTCAGGTAGTTATCTGCTGCATTTGGTGCTGTGCGAATTTACACGCCAATCAGTCCCATAATATGATGGGTTTATTATTCTTATTTTTCCGTCCAAAGTTCTTGACCCGGATCCCTCAACATCTGATGCCTTGCAACGAATAAACTTTTCGTTTCCTTTTTCATCGAATAAAAATGCAGTTACGGTTAATAATTTACATGGTTCTCCGTCAGAGACAGCGCCTGATACGGACAATTCGTCACCTTTGACTCTTGGCGTCGACCATTCGATTTTATATGGAGTTGCTGCCGGGGCAGCTTTTTCTTTTGCATGCAATGTTTCGGGGAGTTCAGTTTCCAAATATTTTTTGGTTTCACTACTGGGTTCTGATGAATCAGTAGCGGAGGAGGTGGGCTGATATTCCGGGGACGGCGCGGTATAGTTTATTTCCTGGCCGATTGATTTCACTTTTTTAGAATCAGGTTGAGACGTCACCGGCGTGTTTGAATATCGCTTTACGCCTTTTTTGTCCGTCCACATATAAACTTCCCCACAGACTGCGATGGATGACAAGAACAACGCCGAAAGAGCAACAATGATTTTGATCATATGCTTTCCTTCTGTACTCCGTCCCCAACCACCTCTTTGTATGTTGGAATCACGATGGGTCTCGCACAATTTTTTCGGGTATAAATCCGGTGATCACCCTTCTGTCTTTCAAAAATAAAGCCGGTCTTTAAAAATATACACTCCAAAACTTTCCAATGAATTGGATTTATGCGCGGCAATTGTCTGTGCCCCTTTGATTGGATAACAGTGCCAGCGGAATGTCGATGAGTTCTGTCTCTTTCATGACTGATAACTAACATGACTCAAAATGTATTTCAACCGGGTTTACCCACTGTAGACAGCGAGGAGCCTCTTTCCATTCTTAATGAATAGAAAATAAATTGAATATTAATACCTGCATAACTCACCTTTCGCTCATTTTTTATCGATCTGATGATTTATTTCATGAAATTGAGTCGAATATGACCTGATCAAGCCAAGTTTTCTTTCAGAAATTGAGGATGACAGTGCCTTCTTTCTTGGGAATATCAGAAAAGTGGAGTAATATAGCTATATTTAGTCAAAAATAATCATCAAAGTGGAGTTTTTAAATCATAATTGCCAAATAAAATGAGCGAAAAGTCAGGCATAACTCTTCAAACGAACAATAGCAAAAGCCTGATTCGTGTTGGCAGGAAGGATGTCCTTATTGACAATTCCAGTCCGCCCAAGGGCACCTGCGATGGATATAAGCAAATCCCCGTCTTGAAGCTGAGACCTTTTTAACAAGTCATGGGTTTCTCTATCTATAAACCCAAACTTGTCTTTGATAAATTCGCCATTAGGCATCATGGACTCAACTTTGATGAAATTCACACCACTTTCCTTGAAGTCTTGTCCGAGAGACGTCGGTGTTGTACCTTTCGTAATTAGGGCGCTTTCATCTCCCAACCGCTTCATATCCCAATCCCCGATGAATCCCGGCAGGCGGGTTTGGCCGGTGAGGAGCTGCTGCATGGCGGCCTGTTTGAGGTTGCGCTTCTTGGCGATGAGTTGCTCCAGCGCACTGATCAGCGCATCCACATCGCTTAACGCCCCCGCGATGGCGCGTTGTTCGGAGAGGGGCGGGACGGGCAGAGAGACTCCAACCAGATCGGACTTCTTAATGTGAACAAAAGAAGCCTTGAAGCCGTGAGCTTTCTTTTCGATGTCTGCTTGAATTTTCTGCAAAATCAGGAGCGAAAAAGCCGGATATAGTTTCCGTTCATCGGTGATGACCTTGAAGATGTGTTGGTTGAGGACACCAGAAGGACCGGTCCACACCCGTGCACCAAATGATGTTCCAGTTGTTCCCGACCAAGCGAAAAGGAGGTTGCCGGCCTCAACACAGTGCCTTTCCTCAACTGGCGCAGT
>CAMBQS010000344.1 GCA_945870015.1 Desulfocicer vacuolatum DSM 3385 | reverse complement strand
CTACAGAAAAACTAAAAAATTTACTCTCATTCCGACTTATAATAGAATCACTAATAACGGAAAGATCCGTCAGTTCATCTATTGTGGAAATAATTTCTTATGAAAGATGGGTCAACCCCCAATTCAATTGCAATATCATCAAGGACTTCAATTGGTGGTAACTTTTTCATATTTTACAAATCTTCCATTGAAACCTGGGACCGGGGATTTAATTCCCAGCCATTTTGAGGGATTTTTTCCCGGCCAATTTCAAGGATTGTCACCCAGCCACTGATCTTTTACTTCCGTTAACCGATTTTAAAATCATATATAATTCCCTCCATTTAATTCGCCTTGTAACCGTTTTTGGGAGGGAGCATGGACACTATCCTCTGTCTGGGTTGCGGCACCTTTTTTTTACCGAGGAACAAATTTCAGGTCTACTGCTCCAGGCCAGGCTGCCAGCTTGCCAGAAAGGCTTTATGGCAACGGCAGAAACTGGCAAACGACCCCGATTATGCACAAGGCCAGAGATTGTCCAACAGCAAGTGGCTGGCGAGCAAGCCGAACTACTGGAAAGACTATCGTTCCCAAAATCCGGATAAAGCTGCCAGAAACTGTGTACTTCAAAAGCTGAGGAATAGAAAGAGAACCGCTATTCTCAAGGGTTTGGATATGCCGCGTCATGTCGGAATTGCAAAGATGGACGCGAGAAAACCCTTGATAAGCCAGCTTTTTGGTGAATTCTGGCTGGTTCCGATGATTGCAAAGATGGACGCGGTAAAAATTTTTATCGCAGCCATACCGGGCGGTCCCGAATAGTTGCAAAGATGGACTCGGGGACAGGGGATATTTTTTTATGTTACACCTGATCAAAAACCTGTTTTTGAAGGAGGGTATCATGATACGAAAAAAAATATTGTCTCTGGAACGGGTCCGCGGCATAGATAAAAGTTTTTGTTTTATTCCCCACCGTTTTCTGACAGACGGATTCTTACAGTCGTTGAGCCGCCATGAACTGGCGCTTTATGTGTTTTTGGTGCTGGCATCGGACAAGCATGGATTGTCGTTTTACAGTGATCGGAGCATCTGTTCCATTCTGGGCCTTGTGGAAGAAGATTATGTTTTTGCCAGGAGCAGCCTGATCCACAAGGATCTAATCACATATGACGGAACCTTGTTCCAGGTCCTTTCCCTGCCGGTAACTGCCCACAAAGTATCAGGGAGGGCGGTAAGATGATAGACAAGAGGACCGTTTTTGAAATTCACCGGTTGAAAAACATGCAGTTTTCTATCAGGCAAATCGCCAAACAGCTTGGACTGGACCGGGAAACAGTCAATAAATATATCGAACAACCGGATATTACCTGCCAGAAAAGGCTGGGCCGGGTGTCAAAACTGGATCCATACAAGGAGCTGATCCGGCAGATGATAAACGATTATCCAAAGATAAAGGCACCGGTGGTATTACAGCATATCCAGGCCAAAGGGTTTGCCGGTGAAATCACCATCATCCGGTATTATCTCAGAGACCTGAGGCAGGAAAAAAAACAGGCCTTTATCCGTTTCGAATCCCGGCCCGGTGAACAGTTCCAGATTGACTGGGGGCATTTTGGCAGCCTTGTATATGGCAAGAGTTCAAGAAAGCTGTATGCCCTGGTGGTGATCGAGTGCTACAGTCGGATGCTTTTTGTGGTGTTCACCCACAGTCAAAAGCAGGCAACACTTCACCGGTGCCTGGTTGCTGCCTTTTTGTACTTTGGGGGCACCCCCAGAGAACTGGTCGTGGACAATATGGTTACAGCCGTGATCGAGCGTGTGGGCAGCATGATCCGCTTCAACGATGCCTTTCTGGACTTTTTGCGACACTTTGGTATTACACCGAAGGCCTGCAATGTCAGGGCACCCCATGAAAAAGGGAAGGTGGAAAACAGCATCCGGTATATACGCCATAATTTCTGGCCGTTAAGGAAGTTTGCAGATCTGGATGATGTGAACCACCAGGTCCTGGCATGGCTGGGTACCACCGTCAACCAGAGGGTGCATCAGACCACCGGGGAAAAGCCGGTGGACCGGTTTGTAAAAGATGCCCTGAACCGGTTGCCGGATCCGCTGCCCGACTATCGTGAAACAGAAAGTCTCACGGTATACAAAGACTTCGGCATCCGTTTTGATGCCAATGTTTATACGGTCCCGCCCCGGCTGGTGGGAAAATCCGTCATCCTGAAAGCAGACAGCCGGACCGTATCCATCTATTACAAGGAAAAAGAAGTGGCGACCCATACACGGAAATGGGAAAAGGGCCTGCGTGTTGATCTGCCGACCCACGCAGAACAGGTCCGGAAACTCAGAAAACGCATATTGATGGACAGACAGATGATGGTCTTCATGTCCCTGGGCCAGGAAGCTGTGGATTACCTGGAAAAATTGACGGATGCCTCACAGCCGTTGAAAAAAACGGTGACACATCTGCTGCAGCTGCAGGACAAATATGGGGCATCATCATTGATATACGCCCTCAGAAAGGCCATGACCCATAAACTGTATGGGTTTGAATATGTGGAAAACATTCTTTACCAGGAAATGACACCCACTGTCTGCCATCGTCCAGTGGCCCTGAAGAACGAAGACCTGAATCAGATCCGGTTGCCACAGCCCAATCTGGCTGAATACGATGCATTGGCCCTTGCAAGGAGGAAAAAATAATGGAATCTGTCATCGAAAAGTTTAAATCGCTTCGACTGAGAAATTGTGCGCTGAACCTGCCCGATGTCCTGGAGCAAAGTACTCAAAAAAATCTGACCCCTCTCCAGGTCATTGACCGGCTGTTGGAAATTGAAATCGAAAACAGGAAAAAAGCCAGGATTGATCTGCGGTTCAAACAATCAAAACTGGAAGAAAAATCCACCATTGATCAATTTGATTTTGCCCATCATGAATCGCGTCAAAAGCAGAAAAGCCGGATATTGAACCTGCTGGATCTGGGGTTTATCCAGGCGAAAACAGACATCATCCTGATCGGAAATCCCGGAACCGGGAAAACATTTTTATCCAAGAGCATTGCGTATGTTGCCACCCAGAATGGGGTAAAAACACTTTTTACAACAGCCATGGACATGATCAATCAGCTGGTGGCAGCTGAAAATGATCACACCATGCTTAAAAAACTTCAATTTTATCAATCACAGGAACTTTTAGTCTGTGACGAAATCGGTTACCTTCCGCTGGGCAGACAGGGGTCAAACCTGTTTTTCCAGGTCATCAGCGGCCGGCACGGAAAAAGGTCCACCATCATAACGACCAACCTGCCGTTTGCCCGCTGGGGAGACATCTTTGACGGAACGACTGTTGCCACAGCGATTGCCGACCGCCTCGTTTACAACTCTGAGATCCTTATTATGGAGGGAAACAGTTATCGAAAAAGATGATTATCCGCACAAACTGAAAATTTAAGCAGGCTTTGGCTCATGCCTGAACACCCGTCCTTTTGAATCTGGTTTGAACCGGACACGGACAGGTGCGCTTTTCGTAACGAGTGGCTGGTTTTTAACCGGTGATTTTGGCTGGTTTTTATCCCGCTGTTTCCACCGGATGTTCTCCAAATAACAAAAAAGGCCTTTGAAGAAGAAGCCAAAATGGCAATGGCTGTGAAGTTATTTGAAATAAAAAGGCTGTCATCCGGCATGGCTGCAGCGTTGGCCGGAATAGACAGGACAAGATTTTTGCTCAACCTTCACCGGTATAAAGTACCGATGATTGACCTGGAAGAAGATGAACTCCTGTCGGACATGGAAAATGCATAAAACAAAAGAACTCGTAATAAATACAGGCCCTTTACTTGCTATGATCGCGGGCATAGGAGAAGCTTCCGTTATTCAATATGCATTGGATGAAAATATTCAAACAGTTTGTATTGACGAGGCCATGGGGCGTAGAATTGCCCGCTTGAACGGGCTTAGTCTGACAGGGTCCATTGGTGTTCTGATTCGTGCAAAGCAAGAAGGGTTTGCTTTTTCGATGCAAGAGGCGATCAATCGAATGCAGTCGCACGGCATTTATTTGAGTCAGAAAGTTATTGATTTTGCTTTAAATAGAGTTCTATAAAACCAAACCTTCTTCATTTCTGGTCTGCATACCGAATTCATGAACCTGGTGTTTAACAGCCGCCTGATCATTACCGATTCCGGCG
>CAMBQS010000343.1 GCA_945870015.1 Desulfocicer vacuolatum DSM 3385 | reverse complement strand
CGGCCATTCTTGCAAGCGACTTTACGGCTCTTTCCGGGGTGGGAAAGAAAACAGCCTTGTGCTTTTTACCGTCAACCCGGTAAACGGTTTTATCCTCTGCATCGGTGATAATATTGACCCCATATATCGGTTTCTTATAGGTTTCCATCAGATTGACCACATGCTCAACGTAGCGTTTTTCAAAATCGGTGATGGCTTTGACGATCGAATCCAGAAACTCCTGAGAGTAAAGTCCGTCTGCTTTAGCAACGGATTGTACCAGTTGACTGCTCATGATACGCTTTCCCATGATTCCCAGGTTGATGACCGCATCACAGCCATCCCATTTCATCAGTTCCTCTAAAACGGTCATAGGGAGATGATTGTCATTTTCTCCCACAAGATCGATCGGGTTTGCCTTGCTCCAGTAGGGCGGCAGAATCTTGTCAATTCTATCCATTATTTCAGGAGACAACCGGGGCAAAGTCAGATTGTAGTATTCACAGAGATCTGCAGTCACAACACCCCAGCCGCCGCCCAGCGTCATAATGGCCACCCGGTTTCCGGTAGGAAGCGGAAGTGAAGAAAAAGAAGCGGCCAGATCGAGCATTTCAAGCGACTGATTGACATTGATAATCCCAGCCTGTTTGCACATGGCATCAAATACTCTGGTATTGGACGTAAGAGCCCCGGTATGGCTGGAGGCGGCAAGATTACCCGCCTTGCTCCGGCCGCCTTTCAAAAGGACGATCGGTTTCTTTTGACTGACTTTTTTGGCGCTTTCGAAGAACCGTCTCCCATTTTTCACACTTTCCACGTAGAGCATTACCGTTTCGGTGAGATCGTCTTCATAAAAAGTATCCAGAAAATCTTCGATCGTGAGCATGGCTTCATTACCCGATCCGCAGAAACCGCGAATACCAATATCCTGCTGATAAGCAAAGGCCAGAAGCTGTGTACCCATATTACCGGACTGGGATACGATGGATGTGCTCCCTTTTTTGGGCCTTACATGAACGCCTGTACAGTAGAGATCGATATGCGGATTGCATATGCCCATGGTATTGGGACCAAGCAGTAGAATGCCTGCTTCTTTTGCTTTTTGAACCAGCTCCTGTTCCAGTTTTTTCCCTTCTTCTCCGGTTTCACCGAATCCGGAAGAAATCAGGAGCATATCCTTGATGCCTTTTGCCTGTAACTGGGGGAGAAGTTCCATGACTTTGGCAGCCGGAATCGTCACCACCACCAGATCCACCTTTCCGGGGATGTCGGCTATGGATTTATAGGCAGTCCTGTTGATGATCGTTCCCCCTTTGGGGTTGACCAGATAAATCTCACTCTTGTAGCCGCCGCTAACGGTGTTGGTGGGAAGCGTGTGCCCCCATTTCCCCATGGTGGATGTGGCTCCGATGAAGGCAATCGGTTTGGGATAAAAGAAAAATTTGATGGATTCCGGGCTTACCGGTTCCGGGAAAGGTAAATGTTGATCGGGCTTCCCTTTTACAATCAGGGCATCCACAGCAAAAATATTTCCATCCGGCTGAACCAGAAGGGGGTTGATATCCACTTCGGCGATATTCTCATCCGCCATACTGAGATCGGAGAGCCCTTTCAGTGTCCGGGCAATTGCCTCCATATTCACCTTTTTTTCACCCCGGAAGTCGCCCAGAAGTTTTTGTGAACGGATTTCACCGATCATCTCTTTGATATCGATATCCGTGAGCGGCGCAAGCCGAAAGGAAACATCGGAAAGCGCTTCCGTGAATATGCCGCCCAGACCGAACATGATGACCGGACCGAACATCGGGTCTCTGAACATGCCGGCCACAAATTCACGTCTGCCGGTCAAAAAAGGCTGAACAAGGAAACTTTCCAGGTCATTGCCGGCTTCTCTTGAAATGGCATCAACTGCATCTGCAACCTCTTTTTCTTTTTTCAGGTTCAGATGGACCAGCCCGCGCTCTGTCTTATGGGTTAGTTTTGCCCCATGCCCTTTTACGACAACGGGAAAACCGGTTTCTTCCGAGAGGCGGACAGCAGCTTCCTTTGTTTTGGCAATTTTTTCAACGATAACCGGAACACCATAATCGGAGAGGATTTTTTTGGAGTCGCTTTCAGACAGGGATTGACGATTTTGTAAGTTCTTTTTTGGGGCATCTGTCATGCTACATTTTGCTCCTTTCTAAATGCGTAACTTCTCAACGTCGCCGGTGACAAGACCGATGTACATCATGAACCGGTTCTGCGGCACATAGATGCCCTTGAGTTTTGTTTCAATCAGTTCGGTGATGATTCCACATTGCAGTTCGTATTCCATGCCTCCCCGGAAGGCGATAACAATATCCAGATCCAGGCGGATGGGTTTTCCCTGATCAACAAGGTCATGCCGGGCTGTTTTTGAGCGGAACCAGGGACCGATTCCCAGAAGTTTTGAGTAATACGATGCTGCTTTGGGAATATCTTTTACCAGTATGCCGATCTGGTTGATTTTCGGAAAATTCATTATTTTGATTACCGATTCCATACAGTTCTCATACCCTTTTTGTTTCAATTGGGCAACAATGATAAAAAAACAATTGACATTTTATCTCTCTCACTTTAAAAATACTAAAGGAGATTCAGTATTGATTAAGAAAACCATTCGATATCGTTTTGGAGAAAAGCTGAGAAGCATACGGGAGCGAAAGGGGCTTACCTTAAAGGAAGTCGCTGAAATGGTCTCGGTGAGTGAGAGCCTGGTTTCCCAGATTGAGCGGAACAAGGTTTCTCCTTCCATGGATATCCTTCTGACCATAGCGGATTCACTGGATATTGATTTTGAGTATCTTTTCAGGGATTATAAACGGAACAAACAGGTTGAGATTGTCCGGGCCGGGGAAGGCGATCGTATTGTCCAGCCCGGGGTGATCTTTCATCAGCTTTCGATGATGCCGGAACTGGATGAAGAGCATGCTGTCGAGGCTTTTTTACTGGAGGTGTCTCCTGGAAATGAAAAGGGGGATCGGGTTTACGGGCATGCAGGGAAAGAACTGGGAATCCTGCTGGAGGGAGAAGGCGAGCTGATCTACGGAACCAATTGTTATCAGCTTCATGCGGGAGACAGCATCTCTTTTTCGTCGGACAATCCGCATATCCTGAGAAATACCGGGAAGAAAACGCTCCGGGCGATCTGGGTGATCTCGCCGCCGCGGAAGCTTTTTTTGAAATAATGCAGGGAAACCAACTGGAATCATAAAGTAAAATCAATCAGGGAACGATGTTCAGATAGAAGTCAACAAGGAGCGATCATGGGCAAAACAATTGCTGAAAAAATATTTGACTCCCATTATGTGGATAATCCTTCGGGAGACATCCATGTGATCCGGCTGGATGCTGTTTTCTGCCACGAGATTACCACACCGGCAGCCATCAACGATCTGGTCAGCCGGGGCAAGGACAGGGTGTTTGATCCTTCCAGAATCAAAGCGGTCATCGATCATGTCACCCCTGCAAAAGATTCGAAAACAGCGATTCAGGGAAAGATTCTCAGGGACTGGGCCGGACGGCATCAGATCCGAGATTTTTTTGATATTGGAAGAAACGGTGTGTGTCATGCTATTTTTCCGGAAAAAGGATTTGTCCGGCCCGGTTATACCATTATCATGGGAGATTCCCACACCTGCACACACGGTGCATTTGGCGCGTTTGCCGCCGGTGTCGGCACAACCGATCTTGAGGTTGGGATCTTAAAGGGAGTGTGTGCATTCCATTACCCCAAAAGCATGAAAATTGAAGTGAATGGAACCCTGCCAAAAGGGGTTTATGCCAAGGATGTGATTCTGTCCATAATCGGGAAAATCGGTGTCAACGGAGCCACCAACAAGGTGATTGAATTTTCCGGGTCCACTGTAGCTGCAATGTCCATGGAGGCCCGGATGACAATCTGCAATATGGCGGTCGAGGCAGGCGCCACCAGCGGAATCTGCCGGCCGGATCAAACCACGGTTGACTATCTCTGGGAGTTTATCAAAGATGAATTTCCATCCCGTAAGGCTGCTCTGGAAGCTTTTTTCGCCTTTGCGCCGGATCCGGATGCGAAGTATGATCCGGTGATCACACTCCAGGCAGAATCCATTGAACCGCTGGTTACCTACGGATACAAGCCGGATCAGGTAAAAACCGTTCGTGAAATGGAAGGGCAGAAAGTGGACCA
>CAMBQS010000342.1 GCA_945870015.1 Desulfocicer vacuolatum DSM 3385 | reverse complement strand
GCCATAATCCGATAATCGTAAACAGCGAACCAGCCAGGCTGGAGCCGATCATCATCTGGAATAATGATTTTGCATATTTTTCCATGATGAGGGGGGGGATGGTCAGGAGGGCAATCACCAGAATCAGCCCGACAACCTGAATAACCAGCACAATGGCAACAGCCAGCATGCCGATCAGGAGAAAATATAATGTTTTTACAGGAACGCCCCGGATTCTGGCAAATTCTTCATCATAGGACATTGCGAGCAGGTTTTGATAATAGAAGGCGACCAGTATGGTGATGAGAAATCCCAGGCCAACCATGATCCACAGGTCGGATTGGGGAACACTCAGAATACTGCCGAACAGATAGCTCATCAGATCCACATTGTAACCCGGCGTTATGTCCATCAGAATAATGCCGAATGCCATTCCGAGGGCCCATATCACACCGATAATCGAATCCGCCCGATGTTTTGCTGTAAGGGTGATCGCAGCCATGAGCATGGCGGATGCCAGGGAAAAGCCAATGGTTCCCAGCAGAAACGGCCATCCAAAATAAAAGGCCAGGCCAATGCCGCCATAGGCTGCATGGGCAATACCTCCGGATAGAAAGACAATCCGGTTGACAACCACAAAGGTGCCCATGATTCCGCAGATGATGCTTGCCAGCAATCCGGCAATCAGTGCGTTTCTCATAAATTCAAATTGCATTGCTTCAATCATTCAACAATCCTCTTATTCGTTTGCAGCCCGGCTGGAATGGCCGCCCTGCGTGATCAGCTCCACAGGACAGATTTCCTCCACCGTACATGCGTACATCGATTTCAGCATATCCCCTGTAATTTCATTATGGTTGTGATAATGAAGGCGTCTGTTCATACATGCCATTGATTTTGCGTAGGTTGAAATCACCAGGAGGTCATGGCTCACCACCAGAATCGTAATATCTTTGTTGAGTTCTTTTAATAGTTTATAAAAATCAGTTTGTCCTTTTGTGTCAATGCTTGCTGTGGGCTCATCCAGAAGCAGCAATTGTGGCTTTGTGACCAGTGCCCGGGCAATAAAGATCCGCTGCCTCTGTCCTCCGGAAAGTTCTGCGATTTTGCGGCTTGCAAGGGGGGCCATCTCCATTCGGTCGATCGTGGCCATGGCGTCCCTGCGGTCTGATGCGGTTGGCCGTTTCCATCGCCGTCCGGGTTCCAGTTTGCCCATCATCACGACATCCATTGCGGTAATGGGGAAGTTCTGGTTGATGTTTACATTTTGGGGGACATATCCAATATGGTGTGACGCCTTTTGAGTTGCTTCACCCATAACCTTGATCGTTCCCCTGTTTGGTTTCAGCAGTCCCAGAATCAGTTTCAGCAAGGTGGTTTTGCCGCCGCCGTTTGGCCCGATCAGGGCAATGAAATCCCCCAACTGGATATCCAGGCTCACATCCTGGAGAACAGGCTGACCACTGTATGCAAACGATACATTTTTTATTTCAACGATAGGAGGATTCAAGTTTGTTACGGCCTCAAGGTAGTTTTGAATTTTTTTGCCACCTGGCGCAGATTGTCAGACCAGTTTTCTGCCAGAGGATCAATGAAGATAACTTCTCCGTGGATCTCTTTTGCAATCAGTTTTGCTGTTTCCGCCGAAAACTGGGGCTGGGCAAAAACAACCCGGATCTGGTTTTCTCTTGCGTGTTCGATCAGTTCTTTCAATTGAGACGGTTTCGGCGTCTTGCCCTCGATCTCAATGGGGATCTGTTTTAATCCATAGGCATGAGCAAAATAACCCCATGATGGATGGAATACCATAAACTTGAGTCCGGGGTTGCCGGAAAAAGAATGTTTCAGATCCTGATCAAGATCTGTCAGATCTGAAATAAAGGTAGTATAGTTTTTTTCATAAACAGGGCTGTTTTCCGGATCCATTTCTTGCAGCGCATTCAGGATTGTCCGGGCCTGAATCATCACCAGGGAAGGAGAAAGCCAGATATGAGGGTCAAGCAGGCCTTTGCTATGATGCTTTTCTTTGAGATCATGCCCATGGTGCATGTCTGTTTCATGATGCTCAATTTCCTCATGGTGGTGATGGGCATCCATGGGGATCTTTTGTATTCCATGGTCTGTGTGAATGACCTTTAATTTCGGATTGGTTGAAACAATTTTATCCAGTTTTGCGGTTTCAAATTCGATTCCAATGGCAAAATAGAGTTTTGCCTTGGAGATTGCGGCCATTTGCCGTGGTGTGGGTTCATAGGTGTGCGGGTCTGCTCCTGGTTCCACCATTACCTGAACATCTACCAGGTCTTTGCCAATTTGTTGCACAAACTGCTTTTGAGGAGGAATGCTGACAAACACGGGCATCGGGTCTCCGGCAAAACCATATTCTGAATAAAATATTGTAATAAATAGATAAATTAAAAAAATTGCAGTTTCTTTTTTCATGTCTGATTTCCTTGATGTAAAAAGAGGTCGTTCTTTTTTAATAAATAAGCATAACACAGTAAATTGTAAACAGGCTTCAAAATATTGGTTAATATTTTTGAATTGTTAAGATAATGATATTTGATTCAAGAAATGTCAGAACTTTTAATGCAACAATATTGCATATTCGATAAAAATGCAATTCAATTGTTTTGAATCTCGAAATTTTGGTTTTTCTGCCAATGAAAACATCGTCTGGAAATCTTCTATATCGGAAAAACATATTGACATTGGGGGATTTTCAACATAATTGTATACAATTAACTACATTTTGTCAAAAAGAATATAATTTCGAATATTTATCAATTAGTCCGGTGGGTGTTTCATGAATCCGGGAAGGGGGCGGCATGAACAAAATGGGCAGGCGAACCTTTTTAAAGGGTATGGGGTGTACGGCAGCAGTGATAGCCGGAGAAACCACTGTGGGAAAATTGACCTCGACCGGATCTGCTTATGGGAGTAGTGGGGATAACCCAAGCATGTACAGCACGGTTGAAGCCCATGGAATTGACCGGGCAACTTTTGATTTTTATACGGATCACAAGTCCAGGATCGTGGCAGCCGGACCTGGAGAACCGGAACGGGAAGCGGTGTTTGAAATATCGGTGAATCCCATATCCAATTCAAACACCCCGATCATGATTACTGCTGTTCAGAAAAGCGGCCCCAAAGGGTTTCGCGTTGAGCTGAGCCGGGGGCAGGTTGTTTTGAAAAAAGACGGTCAGAAAATGGAATGCCGGATTATTGCTCCTTCCGGAATGGAGGAGAAGACAGAAGCGATTTTTACAATTTCCGGTCAACGGGAACAGGAAGTCCAGGAACTGCTCCTTCGGATAACGGTTCTGACTGCCGCACCCCATTGGAGAATGGGTAAATCGGAAACTCAGGTTGAAGACCAGCCCCAGAAAATATCCATTGGAGAAACCATCCGGTATCGTTTATCGCTTGGGAATCTAGGGCATATTGCTGATCTGTTTGATGTCCGTGTGGACAAACCGGAGGGATGGACAGCCAGGCTGCTGGATGGAAAGGAAAAGGAGATATCGACGATCAAGGTTGCTCCTGTCAGCGGAATGTTTCAATGGGAATATCCGGAAGAGATCTGGCTGGAAGCAACCCCGGGCAGGCAGGCTGCCCGGAAAGAGAATATCCCGATAACCGTGCGGGCCAGATCATCGGCAACCGGATTCACGGATGAATTAACGGTTCATGCGTTTTATTCAGAACCGTTGTTTTCGCTGAATGACATGGATGGTCTGGATCCCCGGAGGCATTATGTACAGCCCGGACTCATGACCAGCTATGTTCTACATTTACAAAGCCGGGAACCGAAGAATCAAACATTTCTTCTCCAGGTTCAAGGTCTTCCGGTTGGATGGAAAGCAGCGCCTGCCGAAGATCGGGTTCTGGTGAATGCAAAAGAACACAAGGAAGTCCAGGTAACGATAACTGCACCGCATGGGGCGAAGACCGGAGAAACTTGTATCTGTCAGGTTGCTGCCAGATCCGAAACCGGACAACATCTGGGAACCGTCCGTTTACAAGCAGAGGTTACGGACGTTCCAAAGATATACATCCTGGTTATTGATTCGCTGGATTACAGGTACCTCTCGTTGAATCGCAATGGTGATGGCGCGGGAAAAGAGAATGACTGGTTGTGTCCCAATATCCGGAGTCATTTACAGAAAGGTGTTTCATTTACACATGCGGAATGCGGAATGCCGGCCGCA
>CAMBQS010000341.1 GCA_945870015.1 Desulfocicer vacuolatum DSM 3385 | reverse complement strand
ATAACAGTCCAGATGCAGTCTGATCAACAGGCGGTTGATCTTTGACAAACCTTTTTTCATAGGCTATGGTTTGCACGCCAAGCATAGACAGCTTTTTTTACCTAATCAATAGCAACAGGAAAACATATGGATATACACAAAATTGAAGCAAGAGATCTGCCGGACCTCTGGTTCCAGGCTGTCCATGATATTCTGGAAAAAGGCAAGAAATTCATGATTGACCGGGGATCCTATGCCGGGCAGACGCGGCTGGAATATGACTTTTTCATGGGACATGTCAAATTCCCCGGTACCCGGCCCCTGATTCCGGATATCCCTCCCTCCTGCGGCATCCCGAATCCAGTGGAAGAAGCCTATATATACGGCGGAGAAGGATATGACCGTTCCTATATCGAATACCTGATGACCGGCCACAAGGAACCGGGAGAATCCTATACCTATGGAGAAAGACTGGTGAGGGTTCCCATCACCGGAGACAAACGGATCTGGTGGGATAAAAATCATGCTGAAATTATCGATAAAAAGGAAATCGATGGAAAAATCATTTTTGAAGAAGGGAATCAGATTTTCCTCAATCAGATTGAATGGATCATCGACACCTACAAAAAGTTCGGCAGCCGGAACAATCAGATGGTACTTCAGGTCGCTCATCCCTCGGATCTGACCCTTCTGGATCCGCCCTGCCTACGTTCCATTGATACCCGAATCCAGGACAACAAGCTCCATTTTTTTGTCTATTTCCGATCCTGGGATCTGTGGGGAGGGCTTCCGGCAAACCTGGCCGGAATCCAGAATCTGAAAGAGTACATGTCCGGGCAGATCGGTGTTGAAGACGGCGAGATGATCGTTGAAAGCAAAGGACTTCACCTTTACGGATATGCGGAAGATCTGGCAAAGCTCAGATGCCTGAAAACCTGAAGATAATTCCATGACCCGAATCGCCTTTTTAACCCATATTCTGTTTGCTTCCGGTCTTTTTGCGCTTTCCTGCATGATCTGCCATTTCATGGTCAAACGGATCAGAATCATGGATATCCCGAACGACCGTTCCTCCCATGATACCCCGGTTCCCAAATCCGGCGGAATCGTCATTGTCATCACCTTTCTGTCCGGCGTGATTTCCATATACCTGTTTGGCGACACGACCCTGATCCATGACCAGTACTTTTTCGGATTTCTCTTTTCAGCGCTTCTGGTTGCAGGAGTTTCTCTTTATGACGACATAACCAACAGGTCTTTTTTCTTCAAGCTGATAACCCATATCATCGCAGCAGGGGTTGCGGTCGCCTCCGGGATCGTGATCCGGGAGATCGCACTCCCCTGGGTCGGGCAGATTCAGCTTGGAATCCTCGGATATGTGTTGACCTTTCTCTGGATCATCGGCCTGACCAACGCATACAATTTCATGGATGGCTTAAATGGATTGGCAGCCGGGCAGGCCGTCATCAACAGCCTGTTCTTCTGTGTGCTGAGTTACAGCCAGGGCAGCATTTTTGTCTACATCATCTGCTATACGATCATCGCAGGAGCCTTAGGGTTTCTGATCTTTAATTTTCCAGTCCCCAGGCTGTTCATGGGAGATGTGGGAAGCGCATTTCTGGGTTTTGTCTTTTCAACACTGGGAATTATCGCCGCCTTGTATGACCATTCCCACACATCCCTGTTTGTGATGCCGCTCCTGATGTTCAATTTTATCTACGACACGGCTTTCTCTTTTACGCGGAGGTTACTGAACCGTGAAAATGTATTCTCCGCTCACCGGACCCATCTGTATCAGCTTTTCAACCAGCTTGGATACAGTCATACCGCCGTAAGCTGTTTTCATTTCGGGCTATGCATTGCCCAGGGCATCGGCGCCTGGATCATGATTCATATCTACGGCAGCAACCGTATCTTTGTCTTTATTCCCTTTCTTCTGTTCCAGATCCTGTATTCGGTTGTTATTGTGACTAAAGCGCGGAAGAAAGGTTTGATATAGGGGAGTTAGCCGGTTTTCCCGTTGGCCGGTTGACGGTTTACGGTTTACGGTTGCCTCTGGAAATCAGAGTCTTATCACTTTTTTTTCCTACAAAATGTCCTTCAACGCCCAACCATAACCCAGAGAGTACATCTATCAATGCTATTTTGAACAGCTCTCGATCAGTTCAGTAATGGTCTTAGTTTCCAGAATGGCAGATTTGATCTGTTTCAACCGGTCGACACTCTGGATGTTTTTCATAACCTTCAGCAGTTTTTTGTTTTCAGCCGTCTTGCCGAATTTGAGGATAAGGGCTAGTTCAATGCCTTCAAGAAGCCCCTGTCGGACTCCCTGTTGCATTCCTTGCTGAACTCCCTGTTGAACCCCCTGCCGGATTCCCTGGTCGAAACCTTCTTTTTTCCATTTTTCCGCCAGTGTCATGATCAGATCTCCATTTATATCGGGTAAAGATTGTTTTAAAATGGTTTTCATCCCTTCCGCGGTTATCTCTTCGACTGTACTGAGCAGATACCGCAACAGGGATTCTATATATTCTATTCCGGTCTCTTTCTGGGACAACTCTTTTAAAAGAGACAAAATACCAGGCAATTTATCCGTGATGTCCGGATCAAAAATGTGCTTGAACAACAAAGCAACCGTCCGGAACATCACATGCCCCTTGATCTGATCATCCGGGTACTGGGTCAGATCATGGAGGATAAATCCAAAATCAGGAATATACGCCTGTAATTCCGGATCATGGTTTGAAAAAAGAGCCGACAACCGCAGCCCGCCGGACCATTTTTTCCTGCCGTGATAAAACACAATAGGGACAATGACCGGCAGCAGCAACTTTTTTGCCTGTGTCCGATGCAGTTGCCAGATCTTCAGCATATACCCCAGAAGCTGAAGATGAATCAACCGGTCCGGATAGCTTTTATGCTCAAACAAAAGGTAAACATAACCATCGCTGCCTGCAATGCCCACCTTATACAGGATATCCGAATAATAATCCTCAAGCTCTTTTTCAATAAGAGAGTCCTTGGATATCTCCAGAGAGTTCAGATCGATCCGTTTGAGAAGCAGCCCAGGCAGATAATTGTTCAGGTAATCCTTTGCGATATCGATATTGCTCCATGTTTTCCGGAACAGTTTGTCGTGGGGATTAACCAGTTTATCGTTCATATTCACTTGAGCCCAGGTACCGGTACAGCCGTTTCTTATATCACTTTATTTCAGTCCGATAATCTCTTCCCGTCAGCTTATCCGGACTGTATCAGATCCCTTATTTTTTTAGCAAGCGTCAATTCCACCCAACTGACAATCTCACATCAAACCGGCCTACCGTCAACCGGTAACCGGTAACCCTAATAATGTAAATCCGCAAACTCCACCCACCCACCGGCCAGAACCAGCGACCGGTCATAATCGGAGATAAAAAAAGGTATTTCTTCAATCCGGCTGCCGGAACGGATCGTGAACCAGTTACCTTCCAGATCGGTTTCTATGAAAACCTCTTTTCCCAGATAGGTTGCAAAAAGATGATCGATGGTTTCTACGGGCAATTCAATAGCCATCATTCCGCAGTTGAACATGTTCTGCCTGAAAATCCGTGCATAACTCTCCGCAATGATCAGGTTGATCCCGTTGATTTCAAATGCCCAGGGTGCATGTTCCCGGGAAGAACCGCATCCGAAATTGGCCCGTGTGATCACAATGCTTTTTCCCGGAATATCCGCTGACGGTGAAAAGCCTTCCAGTTTCAGATCCTCGAGCAGATTGGGTTTCAGGGCTTCTTTTGATATTTCCGTCAGATATTTTGCCGGAATGATCTCATCGGTATTGATATCGGAGCGGTTCAGGAAAAGGACTTTTCCGCTAAAATTTTTCATTGAAGATCTCCTCTGCTTTTATCGGCCATGTGTATATTGTTCCGAATTGGTGATGCACCCTTTTACAGCAGTAGCAGCCGCGGTAGCCGGGTTCATGAGATGAACCATCCCTCCTTTGCCCATACGTCCGTTGAAATTCCGGTTGGTTGTGGAAGCGCAGACCTCGCCCGGAGCCAGAACGCCATTGCTCATCCCCAGACACGCACCGCAGGTTGGATTGGTGACACAAAATCCTGCATCCATGAAAATCTTGATGATCCCCTCATCCAAGGCCTGATGATAGATCGAAGGTGTGGCCGGTGATACAATCCCCCGCACCGAATCCTTAATTTTCTTTCCATCCAGTTCCTTGGCTGCGGCCCGCAGAT
>CAMBQS010000340.1 GCA_945870015.1 Desulfocicer vacuolatum DSM 3385 | reverse complement strand
ATTTTATTGTTCGCTGGATAATCGGAAACCCCATATAAAATATCCAGAAGCTGATCCTGAAGGACTTCATCATGATTGTCCGACTCATCTCCATATGCTGAAATTCCATCCTGATTCACATCTGAACTACCATCCAGTTCATCGCATGTCAGATTGATCAGGTCTGTTTCATCGGCCGGAATATCGGTGTCGGAAACCACATAAAAACGATTGTGATAAGTCGCAATATATCCCGGGTGCTCACGATCACCGGTCACAAAATATAAAACAGGATTGTCTGTCCATTCAGTTCCCATGTAGGACACATCCGGTGAGTGAAAAAGTTTTCTGCCGGAATCGGATGAATTCAAAGATGGCTTGACCGATAAGGCAGATATTGCATCCGGTTGATCTGACCCTGGATTTGTAGAAAAAATCCGCTTCACGTCCCAACTCTTTTCTCTGGATAATGGATTATACGAAACCTTCCAGATCTGTCCGTATATATCGGCGGCATATAGTAAAAAAACTCCCGGATAACTGATCACTGTGGGATCTGCAGGAAAACACCATTTCATATCCTCATTTTTCTGATGAACTCCGGTTGAGTTGTTTTTTCCATATGAAACCTGAAACACCGGACTCCCATCCCAGAGATCCATAATGAAAATTCCTCTGCCGATTTCATTCTGTTCCGGATTATACATATCATATTTGCCATTATTGAATGAATCATGCTGTGGATTGTTGATATCGAAAATGTCTTTCTTGTCTTCAGGAGAATACAAACCATCAAAATTACCATCCAGCCAGGCTTCCGGAAAATAGTCCTCTTCCGGATCATACCCGCCGCCAAAAATAACCACTTCCCTTGTCCTGGAGGAAGGTTCCCGGTACGATGCAAATGTTGGTTTTGACCAGGAATACCCCAGCTCCGGCAGGGAATCTTCTGCTTCATTTCCGCCTTTCAACCGCCATCTTACAAACCACTGATCCGGATCCGGTATGGAAACATCCAATGCCCAGTAGCATCTGCCCCCTCTTCTTTCACCAAAAATGAGAACCTTATCATCCTGTTTTCCGGTTGTCTTTGCCCCTGAAACAACTCCGTGAGGATCACCTGTGTTTGATCTGTACAATGAACAAAAACCATCCACAAAATATTGATGTGAGCGATTATCTCTCAATTCTTTCAGATGAGGAAGAAATTCACCGGGAATAAAGGCCCATATTTCATCGCCGGGTTTATACTCCCGGCCATGAATCATTATCCGCTCATCGGGTTTTGAGGAATCGGTTGCATCTGCAAAAACATGAAGCATTCCATCGTTTGCACCAACTGCAATAAACCGATATTCCAGATTGCCGTTTTCATCCAGATAATCAATGATACAAGGTTTGGAATGAATAATATCCCCCAGGATCCAATTCCGTTTTTTTAACGGAGCGCCATCCCGGACTTCATCATAGGATTTTCCACCGCTATCCACTGCATCATATGCATACCCATACAGAAAATTGATGATCCGGTCCCGTTCCAGTAAATTCTCTTTTCCGGGTCCTCCCCGAATTCCCAAATCCAATGGAGAGATGGTATCCTCTGTCGCAGGGTCACCATCGCGATAAAATCTTGTCAGTTTTTTGGAAACAGAAGGATTTTTACACGTATAAATATTCCGAAAATCATAAAAACGATCTGTTTTCAAATCAACACCCTGAATCGATTTTAAAAGACGCTCTCCAGCGCCTCCGGCTGTCACAAGATGGCCATCTGCCTGATCCGACCAGTGTGAAATGGCTGTTGCGTTGAGATTGCCGTTACAATCCACTGCCGGGATTCCATCCGAACCGGTTATCGCCAGTTCTTCCTGACTCCGATCGCAATCCCCTTCTCCCCGTATCATCTTTTTCAAGCCGTATTTTTTCAGATTGCCTGCCCATGGGATTTCATCATCCGGCTGGAAAAACACCATATACAGTGAATCTCCACTCTGGGTCATATTGGTGTGATCCACAGGCACAACGGGTGATGTTACTGTATAGGTTGAGGTGATCATCTGACCGATATCTGTCAATTGCAAAGAAAAATCCGACTCGCTATTGATGGTTCGATAGGTTCCATTTCCTGCACTTGCCATTTCTTCCATCAGCGGATTGTCCGGACCAAATCCGATTGCATGCACCTCATGCGGATAAGCAGCTTCATTTTTCAGCCAATGAGCCAGATCATCACAATGATTTTCATCCGGCCAGACATCCCCATCACCATATACTTCGCATTTCCCATATCCTCCTGCGCAGGACCCGAAATCAGGGGATGGAAAATCAATTGCTTTCGAATCTTTGATTTTATTCCATTCCTCATCATCCGTAGGAAATCCGCCGGCAATGATGAGAAAATAATTCTGCCCGCAATCCAGACCGGAATGATCTGACTGCAATTGAATCATATTACTATTGTAAGCATCCTGAACCGCTTCTCCGATCGGACGGGCATCATTGACTGTAATTGCCTGAACCTGATCGATCAAATCATTTATATCGGTACCCAGCGGGGCAATCACGTTTCCACCATTTTTATTGTTCAGGACAGTTACTCCCCAGTGAATCGTATCCCCTGTTTGCCGTATTACATTTTGAAGTGCTTTTTTGATAACCTCCATTCGGGAATAAATCCTGATACCATCCGGATCTTCCTTTTCCATATCCAATCGGCATTTTCCTTCTTCTGTAAGAGAAAACCGGATAGCCCTCCACGCTTTATTGGTTTGATGGGGGAAATAACCCTCTGCTGAATAGTCCTGGTAGGCGGAGGACAATCGGAAGTCTTCCACCAGTTTGATAAAATTCAGCCAATTGCCGGTAGCAAAAAAATAAACCTGCTTTTCCCCAGATCCGGCTTCACCACTCTCGCTGCCATCCGAAACAAATCCTATGGTTTTCTCCCGTGTTTCAAAAACTCCGGAAAAATAGTATCCAAATATTTTCAATTTTTGCAGGAACCCTTCACCTTTCCGCACACCTGTTCCAGCATCTGCCAAATCCTCATCCAGGTTGATATCCCGGCCATTGGGGAGGCGTTCCTCTTTGATCTCCTCCGGCACAGAAACAGGCCTGCCATCCATATCGGTTGCAATTCCGGAAGGAAAAAGAATATGATTGTTCTCATCCACATCGATAGAAGCCTTGTCGTCCAGCTTCCATAACCTGTTTTTCTGATTTACTGCCGGTATCACAGGGTTTGTAAGCAGAGAACAGCGACGATTCACAGCAGGATCACTCTCATCTCCAGAATTTTCCATGATATCCGATATCATGAAGATCTGTGTCATCCTGTTATCAGCATCCAGACTTTGTAATGTTTCACAGGAAAGCCATGTACTGACCAAATAAATTCCGTTTCTATCCAGCTTATCGTAATTATACCCCGAACCATCCTGATCCCACCATGCACGACTATTCCGGCAATCCTCCTCATCCTCTGCCATTCCTTGTTCAATCAAGGATTCCATTACGGATCGATAGTCTATTTTCGGTTCATATACCGGCCAGGTCATGCTGCTATGGTTATCGATTACAACCATTACCTTTTTTGGACCCACCGCACGGTACATATCCATATCTTCTGATCGAAGATCTGTTCCGCTGACCGCAATCATGCCTGCAATGATAAAAATGGATAGAATTGATTTATACACCATCATTTTCACGTCCTGTTGTCCAGCTTGGTTGATCATTGAAAATGGTTACATATTGGGCTTTGGGCCGATTTTGCAATAAACGGATTTGAGCCTGGATTCATTTTTTTTAACGTCAATTGTGTAATCATATCGGTTGAATGCGATTGCAGAATACCCCTTGGCAGGGATGGATACCCCGGAATACCCGATGGTAAATTCATATGGATATCCCGCTACTTTATGGGGTGATGGTCCGGGAAGGTTGCTTGTCCTGTCGGTTGCAATGATCTCACTCATATGAATATCCTGAATTGGATACCCTCCATTGCCGATTTCCTGAGCCTCACGGGAGACACCGCCTTCAGAGATATAGAAATCACTGTGACAAGCAGCTTCATTCCTGGATATCAGGAGTTCAATTCTGGAAAGACTGCTCCCGCAGATTCCCAGAATTGTGAGCAATGAAAGGATAACCACCACCATAAACGTAACGGAACCATTTCTTTCATTCAGGATAGTCATCATGATCCAACACCTTTCCGCATACAAAACAAGGCGGCC
>CAMBQS010000339.1 GCA_945870015.1 Desulfocicer vacuolatum DSM 3385 | reverse complement strand
GTAGCAGCAACCAATTTTAAACAAAGAGTTCGGAAAATGCTTGAATATTATCATGCGGATCGGCTCAACTATGCGGTTGCCGGGACACCGAATCGCCTGGAATATGACCAGGGCTTTTTTGTAAAACTGGGAGATGGTGCTGCGGATGTCAAACCCATCGCACATCTTTACAAATCTCAGGTATATCAACTTGCGGAATACCTGGGGGTTCCAGCGGAGATCCGTAAGCGGCCACCGACAACCGATACATACTCGCTGGCACAAGGACAGGATGAATTTTACTTTTCATTGTCACACGAAAAAATGGATCTTTGCCTTTACGGGAAAAACAACAGCATTGCAATAGAGGAAGTCGCAGACGCACTGGATTTGACTACCGACCAGGTGCAACGGGTATATAACGATATCGACACAAAAAGAATGACAACCAGATATCTCCATCTGCCGGGCATTCTGATTGATGAAGTTCTGGAGATCAAGTAAACCCCACAACGCACACAAAAAATAGTCAGCCACAGACACACACGGACGAACACAGACATGATATAGATGGAGATCAATGAGATTACATATTCTATCCAGGGGGCAGTCTTTGAGGTGAATCGAATTCTTGGGGCAGGCTTTCTAGAGAAAATTTATGAAAATGCATTATTGATCGAGTTAAGGAAAAGAGGATTGTCGGCAGAAAACCAAGTCCCAATTGATGTAGAATACAAAGGAGATAATGTCGGTCAATTTTTTGCGGATATCCTTGTTGAAAACAAAGTTGTTTTAGAAATAAAAGCCGTTAACTCCATACAGAAAGCTCATGAGGCTCAAATATTGAATTATCTAAAGGCAACAAACTTAAAGATCGGCCTTCTAATCAATTTCACACACCCAAAAGCAGAAATAAAAAGATTTATTTTTTAAGTCTGTGTCTGTCAGTGTGTGTCTGTGGCAAAAATAAAATAAGGAAAGTTAAGTTATGAGCGAAGCAAAAGAAAAAGTAAGAGCGTTTATTGTAGAAAATTTCATGTTTGGAAATGACGAGAATCTTTCCGATGACACCTCTTTTCTGGAAGAGGGAATCATCGACTCGACCGGTGTTCTTGAATTGGTGGATTTCCTGGAAGAAACCTTTTCCATCAAGGTTGATGATGAAGAACTGATCCCGGAAAATCTGGATTCCATCAACAATCTTGTTGCATATCTTTCCAGAAAACAACAAAGGGCTGCATGATTGAAAAGGCAAAAAAACTGATTCATCATTTTCTGGAACAGAGTTGTCGGAATTTTCCGGATAAAACAGCACTGATTCATGAAGATGTTCGTGCAACCTACTCCGATATCAATATTTCGGCAAATCATCTGGCCGGATGGCTTCTTGATCAGAAGGTGTCAAAAGGGGATCGTGTTGCCCTGATCATGGAAAACTGCCTGGAATATGTTGTCAGCTATTATGCAGTCTTAAAGGCCGGTCTTGTGGTTTCACCCCTTAGCTATGAATTGAAACCGGATGGTCTGCAGCCATTGTTGCAAGAACTGGAGCCGTCCATTGTCATCGCATCAACAAGATGTGAAAGAGTTCTCCGTGCAGCAAATACGGATGGAATAGGCATAAAAGCAGTTGTTATCAACAAACCAAAGATTGACTGGCATTCTTCCGGATTACCTGTTTATTCATGGGAGGAGGTCACAAATAGTCATCGGGAACAAGCATCTCCTGATATTGAGATTCAGCCAACCGATCTCGCCAGTATCATCTACACATCCGGATCAACAGGAAAATCAAAGGGAGTTATGCTGTCCCATGAAAATATCGTGGCCAATACCGACTCTATCTGCCGGTATTTATGCCTCGGTCAAGATGATATCCAGATGGTCGTTCTGCCGTTTTTTTATGTCATGGGTAAATCGCTTTTAAATACACATTTTGCCGTTGGTGGAACAGTCGTAATCAACAATAAATTTGCCTTTCCCGCATCTGTCATCAAACAAATGATAGAAGAAAAAGTTACCGGCTTTTCCGGGGTACCGTCAACATATGCATATCTGCTTCATCGATCACCTTTGGCAGCCTGCAAAGATCAGCTTGTATCATTACGATATTGTTCCCAGGCCGGCGGACATATGTCCAGACAATTAAAAAAAGAACTGCGACAGGTTTTACCCGATACTACACAAATTTTCATCATGTATGGGGCCACGGAAGCATCAGCTAGACTGACCTGTCTGGATCCGGATCAATTTGACAAAAAAATGGGATCTATCGGCAAACCGATACCGGGGGTAAGCTTAAAAATACTAACCCTAAATGGTTCGGAAGTTTCCCAGGGTGAAACCGGAGAGCTTGTAGCCGCAGGTTCTAACATCATGCAAGGATACTGGAAGGATCTGGCAACCAGCCAAAAGGTTTTGGATGGCAACGGCTACCATACCGGGGATCTGAGCCACCAGGATGAAGATGGATTTTATTATATAAAAGGCAGAAAAGACAACCTGCTTAAGGTTGGGGGGCATCGGATCAATCCGCAGGAAATCGAAGATGTGATCATGGAATCCGGTCTGGCCATTGAGGCTGCTGTCGTCGGTATGCCGGATGCCCTGCTGGGGCAAAAATTGGTTGCCATGATCACACCCAAGGATGAAGAATTGGATGAAAATATACTTCTGGCAAGCTGTGAGAATAAATTACCTAGATATAAAATACCGTCAGAGATTCGATTCGTTAAATCCCTTCCCAAAAATATCAGCGGAAAAATTAACCTGGATCAGATAATTGAAATTTTAAAAAATAATACAAACCCGCACAGATAAATGATTATGCCTTCGACCTCCCAAAATCAAATACTATGAACTGCGAAGAACTGAAAAATATCATATCCAATGGTGAAGATTATTACCATCAATTCAAGGAAACCATAACTAGTATTGACAACCTTGCTGTTGAAATAGCAGCTTTTTCCAACAGCGACGGTGGGTGGCTGATAATTGGTGTGGATGATGATGGACAATTTATTGGACTTGAAAGAGATGAGATTAAAAAGCTTAATTTATGGATTTCAAACGCAACCTCTCAGAAAATTGAGCCTCCTGCATATGTAAAAACAAAAAATATTACATGTTATGGAAAGACGATTGTGGCAATAAAAGTGGAAAAGGGTATTGCCAAGCCTTATGCGGTAAATAAGGGAGAATTCTGGGTAAAAACCGGAGCAGACAAAAGACGTGCAACCAGAGAAGAACTGTTTAGGCTTATGCAGGCGTCTGCAACACTTCATGCAGATGAAATGCAAACCGAAGTCGGAATCGATAATATTGATGAAAGACTGTTTGATAAATATTACACAGAAGCATACTTGGAATATATTCAAGAGGTAGGGATTACAAAAGAAAAATTATATGAAAATTTGATGTTGTTAAAAAATGGACGGTTAACTTTGGCAGGGTTGTTATTGTTTGGAAACAATGTTGAATATGTGAAGCCCCAATTTGGAATAAAAGCCACTTTTTTTGATGAAAATGATTCTTTCTTTGATAAGGAGGATATTAAAGGAAACCTTTTTGACCAGTATAAAAAAGGCGTTTCCTTTGTTCTTCGTAACAGTAAGAAGGTAAATAAGGATAAAGATTTTAATTCTCCCGGTCAGTCGGAAATACCGGTTCCTGTGTTTAAAGAATTAATTGCAAATGCTTTACTGCATAGGGATTATTTCATTGATTCTCCTGTTTTCATAAATATTTTTTTCGATTCTATTGAAATTACCAGCCCTGGGGTACTTCCAAACAATGTGAATGTTGAGAATATTAAGTTAGGGATTCATATTGAACGCAATCCTATACTCGTATCGTTTATGGAAAAAGTGAAAGATTTCGGATATACAGGAAGGGGCAGTGGAATACCAAGAATAATTCGGCACTGCAGAGACAACACTATCCACGTCGAATTTAAAAATGATGTAAACCGAAATATTTTCAGTGTAAAGCTTAATACTCCGAAGAGCCACTAAATACATAAGCATACAAAACTGGAAATGTTCTACAATAAAGTATAACCTTCGTCCGTGTATGTCTGTGTGAGTCTGTGGCCATTTTAGGAATATGCCAAAAAACAAAAAAACAATACTGCTAACAGTAGACGTTGAAGACTGGTTTCAGGTAGAAAATTTTAAACCCTGGATACCATATTCAACCTGGGATTCAAGAGAATTGAGAGTTGAAAAGAATACTCATCGCATTCT
>CAMBQS010000338.1 GCA_945870015.1 Desulfocicer vacuolatum DSM 3385 | reverse complement strand
ACGGCTCCGCAGGCTGCTGCCAGATGCCCGATCCAGGATTTTAATGAAATCACAAAAGGCTTTTTTTTAGAAAAAATCCGGTGAATCAGCGCTGCCTCCATCTGGTCATTTAAAAAAGTACCTGTTCCATGGGAGGTGATGAGATCGATATCCATTGGCTGGAGATCTGCTTCTTTCAAGGCATGACGGACAGCTTTCTCTCCCCATACCCCTTCAGGCTCCGGTGCAGTCATACTCCCTCCATCCAGAGAGCATCCAAACCCGCACACCTCGCCGATGATGGAAGCATTCCGCTTTTCTGCATGGGAAAGCGATTCCAGAACAAAATAAGCCCCTCCTTCCCCAGGCACAAATCCATCTCTTTGTTCATCAAAGGGTGCATACAATGTGCAAGGATCACCTTTTCCAATGAAAAGTGCCTGTGCTTTCTGATAGGCAAGGATGCCGCCTTTGCTCAACCGGGAATCACCGCCGCCGGCCAAGGCAGTTTCCAGATACCCATCCCTGATCCGTCTGTATGCTTCGCCAATCGCCTGAAGGGATGCACTGCAAGCCGTACTGATGGTTGCATTTTCTCCATGGATGCCCAGAATTTCCGAAATGATCGATGAAGCGGTGTTGGGCAGAAATCGAAGCATCCACAATGCCTGAAGCGATGAATGATCCGGTTCACCGCGAATGATTTCACTGCACTCGGTGCTGATGTCAAAATTCGGACCTGTGCCGGAAAAAAGTCCTGCGTGGGAAAACGGCCGTTTCGACATCTTCCACTCCTCTGCTGCCATGATCGCTGCTGCGACACAAAAACTAGCACCACGATTCAGGTATCTCCTGTTTTTCAACCTGCCGGTATATTGCCTGAGATCAAAATCCGGAACCGGACAAACCAAAACTCCCTGAAAGTCTTCATCAAACCTGAACCCGACAGTATCGGTCCGGAATCGATTCATGATCTCCTGCCCGGAACTTCCCAGGGAAGTTACAAATCCCATAGAGGTGATCACCACTCTGTTTTTCATGATATCACCTGATAAATTTCCTTCGCATTCTTTCTTTCAATATGGGACGGGATTTCATCCGGATACCCAAGTGTGACCAGACACCGTACCGATATGCCGGTCAATCCCAGAATCGCTTCAATATTTTCGATAAAAACAAGCGGAGCACTGACAATACAGGTTCCCATTCCCAGCGTTTCCGCCTTGAGAATCAATCCTTTCAGGGAAAGTCCAACAGAAATATCCAGATCAATAAAGGCTCGAAAATCCCTTTCCAGAACACCCGCCTGGTTCAGTATTTTTGAAAAACCGGAATAATCGTCAACGACACCTACAGCCATCAGAACCGGAGCGGCAAAAATAAAATCCGAATACCGTTTGTATACATGAATCCGATTGCGAAGCCGTTTTGTGTTCTTTTCCCCTTCAATCGATCCAAGGAACTTGTGATAGCCCGCTTCCAGTGATTCCTGAAGAGCGGTCTTGACGGTTCCGGACAGAATTCTGATAAACCTCCCCGGCTGGCTGTTTGAAGGAGAAGGCGCCATTGCAGCGCATGCGATCATCTGCATGATCTGATCTTCCGAAGGGACAATGGCCTTATATTTCCGGATGCTTCTTCTGCCTGCAATGAGTTGGTCGAAAGATATCATAGATGTTATTTATTTTGATAGTAGGAGATATAACTAACCAGATCTGCAATCGTGAGAACCGGGCCCCCTTTCAGCTCCTTCAAAATTTCTCCTATCCGGGCATCACTCAGAAACGGATACTGACCTGCCAGATAAGAATGCTGGTCCAGGCCTTTTTCTTTTGTCTCTTCCAGATACCGTCTCAGTTTCCGTAAAAAGATGTCGTCATCCTTGATCTCGATCTGAAAACCGGCATTCAGGGAAACCGCAAGTTCCAGCAGATCAATGGATTCAGCCCCAAGGTCCCGTATCAGATAGGTACGGCTGAGAATTTTTTCCTCTTCAATATCCAAAATATCGGCAACAATCTTCTTTACTGTCTCAAAAACGTCCATATGCTTCTTCCTTATTCAATCTTCTTCAGATGTTCTCCAATGGTTATGGTTGCCGTAGTGAAACCTGCGGCACTATCGGAAAGAAAAAAAAGAATGGTTTCCGCCATCTCCTTTGGGGTCAGAATTTTATTTTTTTCAACCCCGTGAGAGGACTGGACCTGCCGTGATTGCAGATACCGTCTCCCCCTTCCGGCATCAATATATCCGGGTCTGAGGGTAATCGTTGTGATACCCCGGTCTTTGAATTCCAGACCGGCATTTCTGTATAAAGCCTCGGCTGCCAGCTTGGATGCAGCGTAAAACCCCTGCCCTGGATTTGGTTTTTCAACGGCGGCTGAAGAGATAAAAATCATTCTTCCTTTTTGATTACAAAGCATCGCTCTTCCCGTTCTTTTGATGATCTCAGCCCGTGCAGATATGTTTTCGGAAAAATAGGCATCGACATCGCTGCTGTCTGCGGAGCATACCAGTCTTTCAAAATCACCATGTGCAATGTCGATCATGAAATCAAGAGGATGATTAACTTTTTCAAATAACGCTTCAATGCTCTTTCTTTTCCCGAAATCACAGTATGCAACCTGATACAGACCTTGATATGATTTCAGGTTTTCATGGATCTTTTCTTCTCCAGCCTTGTTTCTAAAGGTCAGTAAAGGAAATATCTTTCCCTGAATCAGCAATCTTGACAATTCCAGACCTATGTCAGCGCTTCCGCCAAGCACAAGCGCATTGGCCCCTGAGAAGCAAAGCATCATGGTTTCAGATTTCCTTTCACAACCACCAGCTCATTTTCGTAAAGTTCACAGGTGATCTCTTTTTTTCCGATCCGGACCTGATAGTCATATTCTCCCGGAGAAACAAACTTTTTAAAACGGAACTTTTCGATGATCAGATCCTGAGATGGAAAACCTGCCTTTTGCAGGGCGGATAAAAAGGCGTGAATGATTACAGATCCGGGAACAACCGGATTTCCGGGAAAATGATCCTGATAAATATGATCTTTTGGATCAAAAAAAAAGATCCCTTGTATTTCAGCAGGGTTTTTCCTTATTTCCGTTTCCGGGTTTATCCCCTTTCCGTTCATATCACCGTGAACCCCAGACTACCGATCATCTCCATATCCATTTCAATGCTGCGGCCCTTTGTGGTCAGATAGTTGCCGATCATCAATCCGTTCGCTCCCGCCATCAACACCCATGACTGAAGATCTTTCAGCGTAATCTCCCTTCCCCCGCAGATGGGGATGTCCTTTTCCGGATTCATCATCCTGAAAATCGCAATGGATTTCAAGGCCTCCATTGGTTTGACCAGGGGACGGTTCTCCAGCTTTGTCCCGGGTATTGGATTGAGAAAATTGATCGGGATTGAATCCACATTAAGATCCCGCAACGTTGCTGCCAGTTCAATGCGCTGTTCCCAGCTCTCTCCAAGCCCCAGGATGCCTCCGGAACATATTCGTAACCCTGCGGAAGCTGCTTCCTTGATCGTACAGATATCCTCTTCGTAATCATGGGTCGTACAGATTTCATGGAAATAGCTTCCGGCGGTTTCCAGGTTATGATGGTAATTGGTCACGCCGCTTTGTTTCAACTGTTTTGCCATGTCACCTGTCAATTCTCCCAGAGAAGCACAAACCGTGAGATCTGTTTTTTGCCGGATCTTTTCCGCTGCCAGGCTGATCCGGTCAATCTCTTTTCCGGAAAGCATTTGTCCGCTGGTAACCATGGAAAAATTGGTTGCTCCGTTTTCCTGAGCCGTCAATGCATTTTCAATCAGCATTTCAATGTCTAAGAGCGGGTAGATCTTCACCCCCGTCTTATGGTGAGCGGACTGCGCACAGAAAGCGCAATCCTGGGAACACTGCCCTGACTTTGCATTCAATATTACGCAGGTAAATACATCACTTTTTGTAAACCTGTACCTGACCCTGCCGGCATAGGCCAGGAGTTCAAGGGCAGCTTCCCCTTGAAGCCCGGACAGATACAATGCCTCCTCCTGCGTGATTGTTTTTCTTCCGCCATCTATGATTCCTTCTGCCATGGTTGAAAGTTTTTGATCCGTCATTCCTCTCCTGTCTGGTTATGCAACCATACAATCCCTATTTTTTCCAGCATGTTTCACTTTCAATGATAATCATTGTGTTGTTACTGTTTCTGTGCTTAACAAAACATATTGTCATACAAAAACAGAACGCAGGGCATTTGTCAA
>CAMBQS010000337.1 GCA_945870015.1 Desulfocicer vacuolatum DSM 3385 | reverse complement strand
CATTTGTATGCTCCGGTAAAAATATTTTTGGATTGGGATCTGAAAAAAGTTCGATGATCGGCCATTCCTCCAATATTCCCTCTCCTCCAGGAGGTGTTCAGAGGATGTTGTGGGAATCATATTGATGTGACGCCATAGACTATTCCCAGGTGTGATGCACAACTTTACATGGCAATTTTTTTTTGTTACATCACATATTGTGACCGGATTGTGATATAAATTCATTAAAAGGAAGTTATTCATGAAAATTCGTACTTGTGTGTCTCCGGACGGACATTTTATTTATGGGGTTCATCGTCCTTTTTTTACCGTACGGAATCTGCGAAAGAACGATCACATTTCCCTGCTGGGTGTGCTTGAGGATGGGGCTGAATATGTGAACCAGAAGAATTTTCCATCGGAAGATATCACAGAGCCGGAGGCAGACTGGATTTATGAAATCCCGAACCCTTTTCCGTTCCGGGGAACTACCTATATAGCCAGAAGCTGGGCAGAGAAAAAGGTAAAAACTCCATTGTCCATATCTCTTCCATCGCCTCCGCAGGTTTCATTCTCCGATTTTTTTGAAAAGCAACTGGGAGATTCTGATTTATTGCATGATAAACTCCGGAAAGCGTTTTCAGATCTTCCGGAATCACTTCTCATTGCGATTGCTGAAACATCTACGGATCCGAAAGATCTTGTATACATCGCTGAACTTTGCTGTGATTTTGTATATGGTAAAGATGGTATTACACCTGCCGGACTTCATTATCAGGTCGATCCAGGCGGTCGGTACCGGGCTGTGATCAAGCATCATGATCTGTTTGAGGTTCTGGTGAACAATATCCACCTTCCGGATGTATATAAGCTGGTGATGGTGTTAAAACCCGGTGTTCAGGGAGACAGTGAGATTGTTGGAGAATGGAATGGAGAAGAAGCCGGAACTCATGTATTTGAATATCTCCGGCGGAACAGCTATATCCCGTGGGGACACTATGCTTCCAATATGGCACATGATGAAATCCGGTATCAGATCAGGGATTTGACACTGGATGACATGACCGGGTTGAGACATCTTTATTATCAGCGAAATTATGTTCGAATGGCCGAAGAATTAAATATCGGTTTTTCATACACACGAAACACGATTCCTGCAGATACGCTTGAAGAGCTCAGGATGGAGATTTATCGAAAACTTAAAAACAGGAGCACAGACAAATCAATTCATATTAATTCTTCTCTATGGGGATGGAATTATGGATTTGATTTTGCTCCGAGCAAGTACAGACTTCATGCATCCCATCAGCAGGTCCACCAGCAGTTTGCAATGGTGCCGGCCGCAATGGATACAGAAAGAAGCATACAAAACCATGCAGAATCAAGTACGGCTTTTTCTACCTATTGTTGCGGGGATTTGATCCATGATTTTATTCTGGATTACAATCAGAATACAGGGCATTCTTTTTTTGAAGACTATTGTAAAGCGATTCGTTCCAACTGCCGCATGGATGGGAGAGAAGACCTGCCGTCCAGTCTGATTGTATTTGAAGATGAACATGTGATTCTGTTTGTACCCAAAGCACAGACCTCCCAGTGGGAATTGCAACTCATGACCATCAACTCCATCGGAAATATTATGGAGGCGGATTACCAGGTAAGAAGTTCCCTGGATAAAGCCATATGGATCGCAATGCAGACACTTACGTCCATGGGAGCCAGGATGATTACGACAATCGAATATTCCAAACGTTTTGATGTATTTGACGTGGATCAGCGTCTTCTGTATTCATTCCTGCCGAAGATGCCTGAATCCCCCGGTGCATTCAGTGAGGCCCAGCTTCGCTGGATCAATGGTCATTATCCTGAGGACTTTGCCATTGCCTGTCGAAAAAATCTGCCGGATCAATAAGAATGAAACGTTTTTGCAGGGTTGATTGCGTGGTCTGAACTGATTGTTATTGCTTGAACAGTAAATTATCAAACCATTTCACTACATCGTCCATTTTGGGCTTGGAAATGTAATTATCTGCTCCGACCTGGATACATTTTTCCGCCATCTGATCGTTAATCAGGGAAGAAAACATCACAATCGGAAGATTTATAAGGTTCAGTTCATGCTTGATTTTATGGCAAAGGGTCAAGCCGTCCATTCTCGGCATTTCAATATCCGATAACAGGATGGTGATAAAATTGCTGATGGGAACATTGAGCTTTTTGGCCCTGACATTGAGATTGATGATATAGTCCAACGCTTCCTTTCCATTGGTAAACGTGGATACACTGTTATATCCTGCCGTGACAAGTGCCTGTTGAATAAAATCCCGAATCATGGAAGAGTCTTCGACGATGACGATTTTTGCCTCATCCCGTTTTTGAACCAAACCAGCTTGCTTTTCATGCGCTTCTTCATGATGATAGTTTTTCAATTTTTCCATATGTTCCGGGAAAATTTTACTGATGATGTTTTCAAGGTCCAGAATGAGGATTTCCCTGTCTCCCACATGGAAGCTGCCGGTGATGTTGGAACCGTATTTGACGATCAGAGGGTCGACCGGATCCAGATCATCCCAGGAAAGCCTGTGGATCTGATTGATTGAGTCTGCAATAAAACTGTTGATCAGGTCATTAAATTCCGTAACAATCACAACAGGACGATCTGCTGAATGGATATTTTCACTGGATTGTAAGGCTCCGATTTTCAGATGGGTTTTCAGATTAATGACAGGGATGGTATGATCTCGGAGGATGAAAACTCCTTCAACAGAATCCGGTGAATCCGGCATCCTGGTTACGGATTCTTTAACAAAGGGAACAAATTCCCGGATTTTTGCCACATTGGTTCCAAAACTTCTGTTGCCTATAACAAATTCCGCAATTTCAACTTCATTTGTTCCTGAATCTAACAGGATATCATGATCATCAATCGTGGCCATTTTTCCTCCTCAGGGAATTCATGAAAAGCAAAGGTTGCTTATGATATTTTTTTCAGGGAAACAGAGAATATGAATGAGATTGTAATACGCTGTGAATTGCCTTGAATATGACATGAACAGAGATCCGTGTCAATTTTATTCTGGATAGAAAACTCTAAGCTTGTAAACAGGTCATGAGCAAGTATAAAATAATACGATATGATTCGAACGATAACGCATATGGTTTTGCATTTTGCCGCGCCTGGGATTGCAGCAAGATGTTTTTACCGGGAAAAATGGAAAAAACAGTGGCTGGTCATGATTTCTACGATGATCGTTGACCTGGATCATCTGCTGGCCACTCCTGTTTTGGATATCAATCGCTGCAGCATTGGATTTCATCCCTTCCACTCGTATGTTGCAATTGGTATATATGCATGCCTGTTTTTTTTCCCAGGTCTGCGCGTTGTGAGTCTGGGGTTGCTGATCCACATGTTTCTGGATTATACGGATTGTGTCTGGATGGGAATGTAATCATAATGGGGCTTACCAATGGAAAATAAGAAAAGGTTTGAATTTTTGCAAAAGGATTATATTCAGGGTTTTTCTGAGTATTGCGGATTTGAAGTGCTGCGGGTGGAAGACGGGTTTTTTGAGAGTATCCTGAAAATTCAACCCGGTCATCTTCAGCAGGATGGGTTTGTACATGCCGGTGTGATTGCGGCCATGGCTGATCATACGGCCGGCTATGCTGCATTTACAATTGTGCCGCAAGACCATCGAATCTTAACGATTGAATTTAAGATAAATTATTTTAAGCCCGCCTTGGGAGAGTCTATCATCTGCAGATCAAGGGTGATCAGCAGGGGTAAAACAATTATTGTGTCGGAATCGGAAATTTTTTCCAGAAACAAAAATCAGGAAAAGCTGGTTTCAAAGGCTACTGTGACATTGATGTCCGTGCTGCTGGATTCATAAAAAAAAGAGGATACGATCATCAAAACCAGGCTATCGGATTAGAATACACCCTGCACCTTGCCGGTTTCAACATCCACATTAACCTGTCTGAAGGCCGACACGCTCTTCAGGAATATGTGGCTCATTATCATGAGGAGCGCAATCATCAGGGACTGGAAAACAAAATCCCCTTCTCTTCTGAAACCTATCGGCCGGATCGGATCACCGGGGAGATTGTATGCAAATCCCGGTTGAACGGGCTTCTAAAGCACTATTATCGCAGCAAAAAGATGGAAACGGATGATATTTGGCCGCTTTTTCATTGCAACCTCCTGATTTGGCAGCGTAATTGTTGTAAAATAATATTTTGACCATACGGGGACA
>CAMBQS010000336.1 GCA_945870015.1 Desulfocicer vacuolatum DSM 3385 | reverse complement strand
AAAGATCATATTTTTTTCTGTTATCATTCTGATTGCAACCCTGCAAAATGCACTTGCCGGCCGGATTGTTGTCAATAATGATGAATGGGCCCTCAGCAACACCGGTTTCAAGAACGCACCGGATGCAGGGACATTCTCCACCAATGTCGCTTCCTGGTTTACCGGTGGTGGCACGGGCGATTTTTTAGTGTATTCGAAAAATTTCGGCCTGACCGAAACATCGCTGAGCAGTGCCATGACCAATGCAGGCAACTCCTGGGAGATCAATTACCAGGCTCAATTCACAATTGAAAATCTTATGAAATATGATGGTATTTTTCTGGCCAGTGATCCTGCCGATACCGCTGTTCTGACAGAATATGTCTTGAATGGAGGAAATGTTTATCTTGCGGGTGGTACAGGATATCCAGGGGCAGTTTTAGAGGCTGCAAGGTGGAACTCTTTTCTCAATAATTTTGGTTTGAGATTTGAGCCATATTATAACACGATATCGAGTGCCATCATTAATATGAACAGCGATCATCCGATTTTTAAGGGTGTGACAAATCTCTATGTCTATAATGGTAACAATGTATCCCTGACAGGGACAGATGAGTTTGCAAAGATTCTGGTCAATTACAACGGAAATGGGATGCTCGCGGTTTATGATCCAAGGGTTTTTGATACAAAAAGAGTTCCCCCGGTGCCGGTGCCGACTTCGGTATGGCTTTTCAGTTCCGGTTTACTCGGTCTTGTGGGGATTATGAGAAAGGGAGATGGAAAATGAAAAATTCTGGAATCAGGCATGATGGATGTTTATTGATTGCTTCTGCAATCGGGATTCTTTTTTTATGGTGTTTTGTTTCCCTGCCGGCATTTGCTGAACCTGTGAAAGTTCAATGGGACTGGGAGGGCGGCGACGGAGTAGATCCAAACTGGTCGATTTCAGAGAACTGGGATGGCGGCCAGGTTCCTCTGCCGGGTGATAATGTGTACATTCAGAACGGCACTTATGTAAATTACGATGATAACTACGATGTAACATCTGGAATCGCAACGCTGACAATCGATAACGATTCCGTGTTGGCGCTGTTATCCGAATCGCAGACCCTGACCGTAGGACTTGGCAATCCAGCCGGAGGAAGTCTGATAGTCGGGGATACTTCGACAGGTACTATCGGCCAGGAAGGAGGGGAGGTAAATATCAATGCCTCATCCGACGGTCTGGTTCTGGGAAATCAATCCGGCAGCGAAGGTAATTATTATCTGGGGTATGGAAATCTGACGGTGAACGGGACTGAAATAATCGGCAAAACAGGCATCGGCTTTTTTACCCAGGAAGGGGGAACCCACACGGTAGAAACCCTGATCATTGGCTCTAATGGAATTGATTCAGAAGGTAACCCCATCAGCGGCACCGGCACCTATGAAATGCAGTCCGGAACCTTGAACGCCGCCAATGTCGATAACAATGGAACATTCCTTTTTGAAGGCGGTTCATTGAATGTTTTTAACGAGTTCGTCAACACCGGCCTGTTTCAGGGAAAAGGAGATGCAGATACGGCTGTTTTCATCAACAGCGGAACAGTGGAAATCGGAGATTCACCCGGCGAGCTGAGCTTCAACGGCGATTATATTCAGACATCGGAAGGTGTCCTGGTGATCGAGCTGGGCGGATATGAATCAGGTATGGAATTCGATTTCCTGAACATAGACGGCTCTGCGGAATTGGGTGGTGAGCTTCGCATAACTTTGTGGGATGGTTTTATCCCAGCATCCGGAAGCCAGTTCGACATCATGTATGTCGTCAATGGAATTCTTAATGATACTATATTTAACCAGTATGATCTTCCTCTTGGATGGAACTGGGAGATTGAATATCTGAATCTGTTTGATGATGGTGATAATATCAATGAGACAGTCAGACTGACCGCCAATTCGGTTCCGGTTCCGGCCACTTTCTGGCTTCTGGGAACAGGATTGATCGCTTTTGTAGGCATCTGCAGAAGAGTGGATGGGAGAATCAATCAACCTTGTTGAATTTGAAATTAATCCAGTTCCCATTCCTTCTGTTTTGTGGCTTTTGGGTTCAGGAATCAGTGGCTTGAAATTGTCTCTTATAAAAAAGACAAATGAGGAACAACAATTCATTGATCTTTTTTCCCATTATGGTATAATGAAATATCAAGCTCACTGTATCTCATCTTAACAGAGTTGTAAAAAATCTTAAAAAATCAGGTGTAAATAACTTCAGCAGGTTTGTCTGGATGATAGCTGAGGATGATTCAATTCGTCATTATGTTGTGATACCTGTCTGAATTACTTTTTTCCGAATCCCTACAATTTTATAATCCCCCCTTGGGGGGCGCGCGGGGGGTGTTTTATTCATTTAAAAAAATACTTACGAGTTAAAACCGTATCACACCCCCCTTAATCCCCAAGGGGGGAATCAGTAGCGTTATCTCCCTCATGGTGGATAACAAAGATTCATCTCGGTATAGACAGTTCTGCTTATCCAGAAAAGTGGTCTTTAATTTGAAAACAATCATGAAAAGGCCATGTTGTATTGATCCAAACAATCCATGAAAAAAGGAGGAAGAAAATGGCGGACGAAACCAAAACAATGAGCCAGGCAGTCAGGGCCATTACCGACAAGGAAGGGAAATACCTCACCTTTACGTTGGGCGGTGAGGAATACGGGATCGGCATACTGAAGATCAAGGAGATCATCGGTATGATGCATGTCACCACCATGCCGCAGACACCGGATTTTGTGAAAGGGGTGATCAACTTAAGAGGCAAGGTGATTCCGGTGATGGATCTGCGGTTGCGGTTCGGCATGGATGCCATGGATTATACGGAACGGACCTGTATTATTGTGGTGGAGATTGAAGGAAACAGCGGAACCATTCAAATCGGGATTGTGGTGGATTCCGTATCGGAAGTATTGAACATCAAAGGAGATGATATTGAAGACACGCCTGCTTTCGGCACCCGGCTGAATACGGATTATATCCTTGGCATGGCCAAGATGGAAGGGGGAGTCAAGATTCTTCTGGATATTGATCGGGTGCTCACCAGCGAGGAACTGGTGATCATCAGTCAGGCAGCATGAGAAAGCAGCAGAAATTCAGATAATGGCGGGCCAGAAATCAACTCAACAATTTTAAGGAGGATGGAGATATGTTTACAAACATGAAACTGGGAACCAAGATTGCGGCCGGATTTGGCATACTGATTGTAATCATCTTAGGGCTGGGTTCATTGGCCGTGGTGCAGATGAAAAGTGTGGTCGGGGATTCGGTCATGCTGGCAGAAGAGTATGCGCCGGAAGCTCAACTATCCAGCCAGTTGGAGCGGCGTTCATACCGAACCATGTATTCGATGCGGGGATATGGATACACCTTTGAAAAGAAATTTTTGGAAGATGGCAAGGAAGCCATTGCCCAGGTCAAGGAGACCCTTGCCAAGGCGGAAGAGCTGTCAACCAAGGCCAGCCACCTGGTGAAGCTGAAAGATTCCCTGACCGAGGTCAAAAAAGAGGTGACAGACTATGACCGTTTGATGACCGAAACCGTTCAGAAGGTGACGGAACTGGAAAAGACAGCGGAAACCATGACAGCCGCTGCCAAACAGTATATGGACAATGCCAATGCCTTATTAAAGGATCAGAATGAGACAATGGCCGCAGAAATTCAGGCAGGCGCTTCTCCGGAAAAGCTGGCAGAGCGTCTCACCAAAATCAACCTGGTGAACGACGTGATCGATTATGGCAATGCAGCCCGCATCGCGAACCTGCAATCCCGTGCCCGGCGGGACAACAATATCATGAAAGAGGGGATTGCTTCGGTGTTCCCCATAATTGAAAGCAAGGGCCAGGAGTTGGACGCCATTACGCGGCAGGCAGCCAACAAGCAGCAGTTACGGGATATCATGGCGGCTGCCCACAATTATAAATCCGCCATGCAGGAATATCATGATGTGACCGCAGATCTTGATCGCATCGCCGCAGCCCGCGCAGAGACCGGCAATAAGGTACTGGAGGTGTCTCGAAACCTGATGACGACAGCCGCTGAACAGACTACGACTATTGCTGGAGACTCAGCCATATCCCTTGGAAATGCGTCCACTGTAGTGCTGGTAGGCGTGCTGGTGGCTCTGGTAGTGGGTATTCTGCTGGCAGTGTTCATCACCCGTTCCATCACCATACCCATCCGGAGAATCAGCGATGGTTTGAGCCAGGGCGCGGAGCAGGTTTCCGCAGCATCCGGGCAGGTATCCTCCTCCAG
>CAMBQS010000335.1 GCA_945870015.1 Desulfocicer vacuolatum DSM 3385 | reverse complement strand
CTGCAACATTAGAAGTTGGTGAGACCAAAAATGGTGAGGGGCGCATTGCTTATTTCGATGAGGAGTTGAAAGAGATTATTCAACATCAATGGGCGTCGAGAAAACAAAATCAAAAAATGCTGACGTTCGTGTTTTACAACCGGAAAGGTGATGACCAGATCAAGCGCTTTGATAAATCCTGGAAGAAGGCTTGTCAAGATGCAGGAATCGGTAGTCGTTTGTTTCACGATCTCCGCAGAACTACTATCAGAAATATGGTTCGGGCAGGAATTCTGGAGAAAGTTGCTATGGAAATTTCAGGTCACAAATCCAGGTCGGTCTTTGAGCGGTACAACATTGTCAATGGCGATGACCTGAAGGAGGCTGCTTACAAGCAGGAGAGATATCTTCAATCTGTCGCGGGCACAAATTCGGGCACAATCGTTAATTTCGAAAGAAAAAAGGGTTAAGGAAGAACCCATTAACCCTTTGATCTTGAACGATATTTCTGGTGCCGAGGGACGGAATCGAACCGCCGACACGAGGATTTTCAGTCCTCTGCTCTACCGACTGAGCTACCTCGGCTTACAAACAAGTGCTGTTATTAATGGATACCTCATGCTTTGTCAAGAAATTTGTTTCCCATATCGCCAAAAAGAAACTGGATAATCGTGCAGGCGGCGATGGGGGCTGTGTCGGCTTTTAAAATGCGTGGCCCCAGAGAGGCGAGTGAAAAAACAGATTGCCGGGCCTGTTCAATCTCACTGTCTGAAAATCCACCTTCCGGCCCCATGATGAGCATGATGCTGTTTCCCGGAGTTTGGGGGGATTCTTTGGAAATATGGATCGGTGTTTTGCTGTTTTCCCAGAACAGAATACGGGTATCACAGGTTTCACCCAAAGCCAGCAACTCTTTAAAGGACGATATTGGACCGATTTCAGGGAGGATGCTCCGTCTGCATTGTTTTAATGACTCTTTAGCAATTTTTTCCCAACGCTCCATACGTTTTATAAGACGGCTGGTATCCGGGCGGGCAATGGAACGTTCGGCAATATAAGGTATGAATTGAGTCATGCCCAACTCTGTCAACTGCCGGACAATATGATCCATTTTATTTTCTTTTAACAGCGCCTGGGCAATGATAATCCGGATCGGCGATTCGGTCCGGGGTTCAATTTTTTCAAGGATAGTGACCGCAATCTTGTTTGCAGACAGGCTGTCGATTTTTGCCTTGTATTCCAATCCGGTTCCGTCAAATAACTGGATCTCATGGCCGGGAGATAACCGCAGGACATTCTGAATATGGTTGGCTTCCACTCCATGAATTGCGGCGGATGAACCATTGATATCTTTGGGTTGTACTGAGAATCTTCTCATGATACAGTCAGACTCAATTTTTGATTCTTATAATTTTTAATGTGTTTATATCGTTCATAATTTATTCCTTTTCATCATGGGCAAAAAATTGGATTTTGTAAAGGCCTTTTTTTGTTATTCATATACAAGTAAATGCCTTGACACTGGATATGGGGTATGTTAATTTTCCAAAAATTATAGGGGCTTGATCGATTTGGAATGTATTTTTGTTCGGTTATTTTTTAAATGAAGCGGGGTTGATATAATGGAAAAGAGCGAACCCGGTAAAAATACAAAAGATTCAACGCTGGACGAAGACGGGATTATTGAACTGTCAGACCTTGTTGACGATGACGGTATCATTGAGCTTGCAGATGCAATTGAACCTTCTGAATCAAATGATGAGGTTATCGAGCTGCTTGAAACCGTTGATGAAGAAGATATTATTGAGCTGACAGATTCTCTTGACCTTTCTGAGGATGATGATGACGAGATTATCGAACTCGCAGATGAACTGGAACCGGATGAATCAGACGAGGATATCATCGAACTGACCAATGCGGAAGAAGCCCTTTCAACAGAGGATTCTTTTGAAACTTCTGAGGATGATGATCTGATCGAACTGAAAGATATTGCGGAGGAAGAAGAGATCATCGACTTGTCGGAAACAGTTGAAACAACCGAACAGGAGGCTGAAGAGCCTATTGACCTGGAAGAGCCTATTGACCTGGAAGAGCCTATTGATCTGGAAGAGCCGATTGATCTCAAGGAGACACTTGAACCAGACGGAATCCTGGAGGATGAGGAAAAAGAGATTCCGGATGATTATGTGGATGTGGATGAAACTGAAAAGACGCTTGACCTTCTGGACACTCTGGAAGCAGAAGGAATCAAGGCCGTGTCAGAAACGGAACATGAGCTTGCCGAAAAACAGGATACTTCAATACAGTTATCTGAAGGTGCAAGGAATGGAATGGATATTTCCGGTTATGAGGAGATAGAGAGCAGGGATGTTGTTTTTTCAGATCGTGATGTGGAAAAAGATCTCGCGGAATTAAATGATATTGCTGAAGTGATAAAACTGGGAGATGAGGAAGAGCAATTCAGCAAGCCGAAGAAAGAGGAAAAGGACGATATTGTTGCGGGTAAACGTGAAACAATCGTTCTGGATGAACAGGATATCCTGGATCTGGAAAAAGATCTGCTGGAGCCGGATGAAGAGATCGATATCCCGGGTGAAGATCAGACGCATCTTGACTATGAACTGGAAAACGAGTTTTCAGCGTCCCTTGGATCGGATCTGGGTTCTGTTCTGGCTGCTTCCAAACACGCTGCCCCGGATGAAAAGGAAGGTTTGAAACGACTGGATCGGCCCGGAGTTGTAACCGTTCAGGTGACAGACAAGAGGACAAAGGGCGCTCCGATTGATTTTAAATTTGAATCAAAACTGCATCCTGGAGACAGGATTATTCGAGAGAGCGACGAGTTCCTGAAAAGTGGAATTATTACAAAGGAACAGATTGAGAACACAATTGAAAAAGTTGTCAGGGAGATGCTTTCTGATAAGATTGACCGGCTTTTGACAGAGATGATCGAAAAAGCGGTTTCCTCTGAAATTCAGAAAATCAAGAAAGTGCTTCTGGAGGATATCGAGGCCGAGGATAAGTAGTCCGGATTCAGATACTTCCATATCGCAGGAAGTGTCCGGGGACTTTAAAAATCATTCGTTGTATGACTGAAGCAAGACCGGGGATTATAGCGGATAATCCCCTTTTTCATTTTAAGAACATGGAATTGTTTTGTCGGGTAATAGAGGATTGGGGTATCGGGAACAGATTCATAAGGAAGCGGGTTGAAAAAATAACCGGTTGTGAAAAGAGGGTTGGATATGAGTTCGGATTTGATTGATAAAAGTTATGAGCCGCATGAGGTTGAAAAAAAGTGGTATGCATACTGGGAAGAGCAGAAGCTGTTTTCTGCAGATGCAACCGGTAAAAATAGTCCTTTTTCCATTGTCATCCCGCCGCCCAATGTAACCGGAGTGCTGCATATGGGGCATGCGCTCAACAATACCATGCAGGATATTCTTTGCCGGTACCGGAGATTAAAAGGGGATAATGTATTGTGGATGCCGGGTACGGATCATGCCGGGATTGCAACTCAGAATGTTGTTGAACGGAAGCTTGCATCCCAGGGAACGGACCGCCAGCAGCTTGGCAGGGAAAAATTCATCGAAGCAGTCTGGGTATGGCGGGAGGAATCCGGAAGCGCGATCATCAACCAGTTGAAACGGCTCGGCGCATCCTGTGACTGGGACCGGGAAAGATTCACCATGGACGATGGGTTGTCGCTGGCGGTTCGAAAGGTGTTTGTCCAGCTCTACAAGGAAGGGCTGATTTACCGCGGTGATTATATTATCAACTGGTGTCCCAGATGCCGGACAGCATTGTCAGACCTTGAGGTGGATCATGAAGAACAGGAAGGGCAGCTCTATCATATCCAGTATCCCTTTCCAGGAAGCACAAAGGGCCTGATCGTTGCAACCACCCGCCCGGAAACCATGCTGGGGGATACGGCTGTTGCAATCAATCCGGATGATGAGAGGTATTTCAATTTGCCTGGCAAGGAGGTTGTTCTTCCGCTGACCCAGAGGACGATCCCGGTCATTCAGGACCGGTATGTTGAGATGACTTTTGGAACCGGTGCGCTCAAGGTGACTCCGGCCCATGACCCCAACGATTTTGAGATAGGTGTGCGCCACCGGTTGGAATCCATCAAAGTGATCGGTGATGACGGAAAAATGACAGCCGAAGCCGGCAGCCGGTTTGAAGGGCTGGACCGGTTTGCCTGCCGGGAAGCGGTTGTTGAGATGCTAAAAGAGCAGGGCCTGCTGGAGCGGATTGAAAAACATGATCACAGTGTGGGGCAGTGCTAC
>CAMBQS010000334.1 GCA_945870015.1 Desulfocicer vacuolatum DSM 3385 | reverse complement strand
TGTACCGGCAATGAAGCCGCGGCCGCCTGTTATAACCGCTTTAAGGAAAGATTTGCCTTTGCCAATGCCGGCTGGCGGGTTCAATTCTGATTGTGATCAGCACTAGGAATGATGAAAATGAAATATCGGAGGAAAAAAGCATTATTTTTTGCAATGGGCATTTATCTGCTGGGTATTGTTGTTGTGACAGGCTCCTGGCTGACTTTTTTGCAGCACGAAAGCCTCAGTGCCTTTGACAACAGGCTTCTGGTTGCTGCAAAGGCACTCCCTGGATTGTTGCCTGAGGATTTCCATGACCGGACCCTTAACAAGGACAGTATCGGACCGGAAGAAGATCAGCGCAATCTCGATAATCTGTCGACCCATGCACGCATTGGGGGTTTTGCTTACCTTTACACCTATGTGATGGATAAAGGACGGATTTATTTCACCGCTTCAAGCTATACAGATGAAGATGTTTCTCAAGGCAAGGTCTCTCGCTACTGGACCGCTTATCCTGAAGGTCATCAGGCCTATTCCGACGCCTTTCATTCGACGGGGCCGGTTTTTGTCACTGCCTCCGACCGCTGGGGGTCCTTTCGAACCGTTTTGATTCCACGACAATCGCCGGCCGGTAATCCTTATGTGATCGGTATTGATATTGATATCAGTGAAATCTATAAAACAATGTGGAAACAGATTCCCTGGGTAGTGGCGGCAGCCTTTTTACTGCTGCTTTTTGCAGTGCCCATTGCCATCACCCTGCGCCGCACACTGGCGGCAGTTAACAAGGATCTGCGGGTGCAACTGAATGAGAATGAAAAAGTGGAGAAGGAGCTGCTTAAGGCCATTGAAGAAGCCAATGTCGCCAACCAGAGCAAGGGGCGCTTTCTTGCCAATATGAGTCATGAATTGCGTACCCCGTTAAATGGGGTGACCGGTATGATCGATTTGCTGCTGGATACGCAACTGGATACAACTCAGCAAGAATATGCCCGGGGCATCCGGACATGCAGCCAAACCCTCCTGGAAACCATTCATGATGTGCTGGATATCGCCGGTATCGAGTCCGGGAATATTCAATTCAAGCCTCGTATGATTGAGTTTCGCGACTGGCTGGATGGGCACATGGCGATCTTTTCCCTGCCTCTTGCTCAGAAACATATTGATATGGGGATTATTGTTTCTCCTGATTTCCCCGGATCTATTAAAACAGATCCGGACCGGCTATGGCAGATTCTGGGGAATCTCATCGATAATGCGATCAAATTTACCCGGCACGGCAGTGTCAAAGTCAGTATTGACCGGCAAGGCAAAAATCTGTTGGCCCAGGTGAAAGACACCGGCATCGGTATCCCCCCTGAAAAGCAGCATCTGGTGTTTGACGCCTTTACCCAGGTCGATGACTCTTATACCCGTCGCAATGAAGGAACCGGTTTGGGACTGACCCTGGCCCGGGATTTATGCGCACTTATGGGGGGCAGACTCTGGTTAGAGCATTCAAGTGCTGATGGTTCCTTATTTTGTTTTTCTATACCTGTTGAACTTGATGAAACACAGGGAGAATCCCGTAATCTACTCCATAATGAAAAGGAAGAAGATGCGAAAAAAGCTTTACCCATACAAAAAACAGCGGTTCTCGCGGATTTTGCCGCTGCTATGGTTCTGATTGTGGAAGACAATGCAGTGAATCTTATGGTTGTTCAGCGTATGCTGGCAAAGGTCGGCATCGTCGCCGATACCGCCAATAATGGTCTGGAGGCGGTTCTTGCAGTCCGGCAAAAGCGCTATGATCTGGTGCTGATGGATGTACAGATGCCGGAAATGGATGGATTGGAGGCGACCCGGATCATCAGAACAGAGCAGGGCAAAAAGGCTCCTGTCATTATCGGCTTGTCTGCCCATGCAACACTTGATCAAATTGAAGAGGCAAAATCTGCCGGGATGCAGGAATATCTCACCAAACCCCTTCAACGAGATGCGCTGCACAACACTTTACAGCGGGTTTTGGCAAAAACCGCAACACCTGCCGCACCGGAATTGATGACAATGAAATGATGGTCAGTGCGACAAACCATTGCCTTATTTTTTTTGCTTATCTTCTTCATTTTTATATTCAATATACCATTCCTGATCTCCATACAGGCGATCGCTGCATTCAGGGCAAAGACCGTGACTGAATTCGGCAGAAGAATACTTTCTGATATAAGACTCAATTTGATTCCAGTAACCCTTATCATCCCGTATTTTTTTACAGGATGAGCAAATAGGTAAAATTCCCCTTAGGGTTTTTATTTCATTAACTGTGTTTTGGAGTTTGATAATCAAGCCTTCGCGTTCTTTTTGAGCCAGTATCCTTTCGGTAACATCACGAAAACTCCACACCCTTCCAATTATTTCCCTATCAAGATTTTGAGGCCGCGAATACAGTTCAAAAATTCGGTCATTCTTAAAATACAACGTGTCAAAACTTTCCATGGAGGGGTTAGAATTCAAGTCTTTAATTTTTTTTTCAAAATCATCGGGATTTTTTAATTGATCTGAAACGTATTTGAGCAGAGATTTATCATCCTCACAGGCTTCCATCGGCGGTTGATTCAAGAGTGGCCTTGAGTTTTGAAAGAGCTTGTTTTTGTTCCATCTCGGCTGTTTTTCTCTGAACAATTTCAGTGTTTGCCTTAAAGAATAAAAAAAAGACAATGAATCCAAAAAATACACACAATACCATTACAACAAGTCCAACTGGCTGTAAGGGTTCGATAATGGTTTTCATTATTTCATCATGGCTTTGCAAATAAACCAGATGCCAATCCGGGTAATTGACAAGCGCTTGTTTATGAACGTGATATTGATTCCCCAACAGGTCTGAAGCGTATTCTTCATCAATCCGTTTCATCCCCGTCCAATTCCAGGGGCCTTTGCCGAACTGACCTTCTTTTTCAATCACCGGGATCGTCTCAGAAGATGTTTGCCATAGCAGATGATAAAGCCAGTCCAAACGGTTTGAAATAAAGATCACCCCATGCGGATCAATTAACAATACGATCCCCTGGAAAGATTTCATGAAATCCCTTTCAATGAGTTCAATAGATGCCTTAATGACGACAACACCCAGAGGTTCTTTTTCATCTTTTCCAAAAACAGGGTGACTGTAATATATCCCTCTCTCCATGGATGTAATCCCAAGAGCCATATAAACGGATGGTTTGCCTTGAATCGCCTGCTTAAAATATGGCCTAAAACCATAATTTTTTCCCACAAAACTATTGGGGTCCCCATGGTTGCTGGATGCAACCGTATTTCCGGAATAGTCCATCAGATAGCAGACACTGACGTTTAAATCATGGCAGAACTGTTCTAACAGAGCGTTGGTATCGGCAGGGGTAATTTCATCACTATTCAATAAGGATTTTTTTATTTCTCTTAGTCCGGCTATTGATTTTACCGACAGCAGGGACCAGTTTAGAAAGGCATCCATATTATTCCCAAGATCTCTCAAATGCTCGGCACTCTCTTTGTATGCCCGAGCCTTTGAAAATTCCCTCAAAGATGAATAATAAAGATATCCTCCAACGGTAAAAGATAAAACAGCCAGTATGGACAATACAATTAATAAAGTTTGAAGTTCGATTTTAATATTTTTCATAAAAAAACCTAAAGAATTTTTTCAAATAACCTGTTGATACCATTTATATAATCTTTATTCTGACAGGGCTTTGACAGATGATCAATCTTGGTATCTTTTTGTTTTAATTCTTTTATGGATTCTAAAAATTCGATATTGCCTGAAATAAACAGGATCGGAATGGTTTTGTCCGATGATCGGATATGATGATATATGTCCATCCCGTTAATATCTCCGGGAAGCATATAATCCAGACTGACAAGATCATATTTATTTCTTTTGAACAGATCCATTGCAACCTGACCCTTATTGGCAATATCCACTTTGTGGTTACAGGGCTCCTGCGTTAATATTCTATATTGCACATCTGCGATAGACGGCTCATCTTCAACCAGAAGGATATATTTTCCAAAATGTGTTTTCCCTTTTCGGATTTCTGTTTTCTCCTCACTTGTCAATTCTTTTTTAATGATTGGCAGACGGATGGTAAACTTGGTCCCTGAGCCGAATTCCGACTCAATTGAAATACTGCCCTTGTGTTGTTCAATATATTTTTTTACGTTGGACATCCCATACCCGGTCCCTTTAATGCCGGTTTTATATGATCCTGTTACATCCCGGCTTCCTTTTAAAGTAAAGGAAGGCTCATAAATGTTCTCCAAATTGTCTTGT
>CAMBQS010000333.1 GCA_945870015.1 Desulfocicer vacuolatum DSM 3385 | reverse complement strand
AAAACCCGGATTCACGGGTAAATGCAAATGCAGTCCCCACCTGAACTCCCATGGCTCCGATGGCAAGCGCTTCTTTTACTTTTTCCGGACTGCCATAGGAGCCTGCCAGCCAGAATGGAAGTCCGAATTCTTTAATTTTTTCAAGATCTGCCATGTCACGATGATGATAAACCGGCTCATTGTTTGGATTCAATTCCAGTTTGCCACGGGGAGGCGCATTGTGCCCTCCTGCTGTCGGCCCTTCAACAACAAATCCGTTTACCTTTCCGGAAGCTTTCCGGCACATCATTTTTGCAAGGACATCCGAGGAAACAATGCAGAGAAATTCCGGTCGTTTCAGCGGAGGGATCTTTTTGGAGAAAAAATCACTGGGAGTGAACTTGAGGCGGTAATTGTCTCCGGGAACGGCACCTTCAACAAAAATTTTCAGGGACGCTTCCTGGTGGTTTGAAAATTTGTCTAGGATTCCGGGAATTTCTATGGGGATTCCGGCACCCATGATCACATAATCAACGCCGGCAAGCATTGCCCCATATAATGAGAACAGATTGGGCAACTGAATTTTTTCCAGAAGATTGATCCCCACCAAACCCTCATGCCCTTGCTTGGCCAAAAAAAGTTCAACAAAATTTGCAACAACAATCAATTCTATGGTGGTCCGGCTCGGCTGGATGGTAAGCATCTGGGTTGTTTTAAAAAATTGATTTTCCGGTTTTCCCCGGGGTATAAAATAGGTGTCGAGGATCGTTTGGGTCATTCTTTGGTCTGGAAAATAGGACAATGCATGTCGCAGCGATCCATCCGGATCTCCCTGCTGTAACCTTCGGATAAAGATCTGATCCACTGCGGTTCCGGAGACAACTCCGAGCTGACCTGCCAGGGATACGGCTCTTGCGAGCTTCCAGTCTGAAACACCAACGCCCATACCCCCCTGAATCACTTTGGGATATTTCATTTATTTCTCTTTTAAAGCCATGCAGTCCGGTCAACATCGAGCGGCATAATGGATCTTTTCAAATTATCATATTTATATTATCAGCAATATATGTGAATACCATATAAACTTATGTCAAGGCTGCTGAATATTCAATGAAAATTTTCATCTTTTTTTTCAGGGTTATGGAGAACCCATGCTGACGGATTTAAACGGGCAGATTGAACGGGTTACTTTTCATAGTGAGGAGACCGGTTATACAATCGCCCGGATAAAGGTATATGGGCAATCCGATCTGGTAACGATTGTGGGAAACCTGCTCGCTCCTTCTCCGGGCGAGGTTCTCCATATGAAGGGGCAGTGGATTTCCCATCCGAAATTCGGGGAACAATTCAAGGTGACTCAATACCGGACAGCCATCCCGGCATCGGTTTATGGGATTCGGAAATATCTTGGTTCCGGGCTGATCAAGGGAATCGGCCCGGTTATGGCCAAACGGATTGTCAGCAGGTTTGGAGAAGACACACTAACGGTTATTGAAAAAAATATTGAAAGACTTGGCGAGGTTGAGGGAATCGGGAAAAAACGGATGAAGATGATCCGGAAAGCCTGGGATGATCAGAAGGAGATCCGGGAGGTGATGGTGTTTCTTCAGTCCCACGGGGTAAGTTCCGGTTATGCGGCAAAGATTTTCAAGCAGTATGGAAACAATTCGATTCCGATTGTCACGGAAAATCCGTATCAACTGGCAATGGATATTTTCGGGATCGGATTTATCACAGCCGATCATATTGCCGAAAAACTGGGATTCCAAAAAAACTCACCGGTACGGATCAAGGCCGGGGTCATCTATGTGCTTCACCGGCTTTCCGATAACGGCCATGTTTATTATCCGTATGAACCCTTGATTACGGAGTGCCGGAAAATTCTGGATGTGGACAGGGATGATGTTGTGGAAGGGATTTCCGCAATAGAATCGGAAAAGCATATTGTTATCGAAGACCTCAAGGATTCCATAGAGGGAGATCCGGAAAACAGCAAGGCGGTTTTTCTCGATAAATTTCATTTTTGCGAAACCAGTATCAGCAGACGGCTGAAACATCTGGTTCAAGGGGAGAAATCGATCCGCAGGATTCAGGAGGACAAGGCACTGGATTGGGTGCAGAAACAGCTTTCGATTACCCTGGCGTCGAGACAGATTGATGCAATCCGAATGGCCATACGGAACAAGGTCATGGTAATTACCGGCGGACCCGGAACCGGAAAGACGACCATCATCAATGCGGTGCTGAAGATATTCAGTCAGCTTCAAGTGAAAATTCTTCTTGCCGCGCCAACCGGCCGGGCGGCCAAGCGGATGAGTGAGGCCACCGGCCATGAATCCAGAACCATTCATCGGCTTCTGGAATATAGCATGACAAGAGGCGGTTTTCAGAAAGATGAGGACAGCCCCCTGGATTGTGATCTGCTGGTTGTTGACGAGGCATCCATGATTGATACCATTCTGATGCATCATCTTTTAAAAGCAATTCCCGTGCATTCGACATTCATTCTTGTGGGGGATGTAAATCAGTTGCCGTCTGTGGGTGCCGGGAACGTCCTGAATGATATTATCGCCTCTGAAAAGGTTGCCGTTGTCCGGCTAAACGAGATTTTCAGACAGGCGCAGAAAAGCCGGATCATTGTTAATGCACACAGCATCAATAATGGGATTGTTCCCTATACCGGGAAGCCGTCGCAGAATGATGATTTTTATTTTATCGAGCAGGAGGAGCCGCAAAAGGTACTGGAAACGATTTTACAGCTTGTGACATCCCGCATTCCGGATCGGTTCGGGTTTCATGCCGTGGATGATATCCAGGTATTGTCTCCCATGCACCGGGGTGTCATCGGTGCGGGAAATCTGAATCAGGAACTTCAGAAAGCCTTGAATTCAGAAGACAAGGGCGTGGTCAGCGGGAACCGGAATTTCCGGGTCAAGGATAAGGTGATGCAGATCCGTAACAATTACGATAAGGAAGTTTTCAATGGCGATATCGGAAGAATCCACTCTGTTTCCATTGAACAACAGGAGGTTGTGATCTGTTTTGACGGCCGGAATCGGGTCTATGATTTTTCAGATCTGGATGAGATTGTTCTGGCCTATGCAATTTCCATCCATAAATCCCAGGGGTCTGAATATCCAGCGGTGGTGATACCGGTTTTGACGCAGCATTACATGCTTCTTCAGCGAAACCTTATCTATACGGCGGTGACCAGGGGGGAAAAACTGGTGGTCTTGGTCGGGACGCGGAAAGCCCTGGCAATCAGTGTCAAAAACAATAAAACCCAACATCGGTATACCCGGCTGAAATACCGGCTGGAAAAATGAGCATGGATTGCAGGGAAAGAAAGGGGGGGAGTGATTTTGCTTTATTATGGTCAGTGTATTTCTCTACCTGAGAAATGATCAATCAGACCTTTCACCCTCCGCCCCCTGTAGCGGGTCTGCAGGATGGCTGGCTGAATCCCCCTGCACCGGTCGGGATACCATTCGGCCGAATGGCTCCGGCAGACATCAGTTTTTCAACAGACCGGCTGTTGCAATTGGGACAAATTGATTTCCGGTTTTCAGAACCGATAAAAAGTTCTTCAAACCGATGATTGCATTTTTTACAGACAAATTCAAAAATGGGCATATTTCATTCTTTCCGGATTATCTATTTTTTGGATGCATATCCATCTGCATACCATCCGCCGCCCTTTAATTCAAAGCCACACTGGGATATGATTTTTTTTGCGGTCTTTCCACATTTCGGGCATTTAATCTGTTTGGTATCCATTTTTACCAATCTTTCGGAAACGGTTCCTTCCGGACATTCAAATTCATACACGGGCATACTATTTTCTCCTTGATTCTTCTGATGGATGATTTTTTTAATTCCTGCATCACTTCATTATAGTATAATCAAAAAATGGTTTTTTTCAAGTTGATAATAATGAGAAGATCGATTAATCTACCCTGTCAATTTTAATTTTTGAATTATTTCAATCAGAAAAAGGTTGAAAAATCCAATCATTTTTTTTTTTAAACGTACAGGGAATAAGGTGAAATGTTTACAATCAAATTTTTGCCCCACAATAAAGAGATTCATGTAGAAGATTGAATGACAGTGATTCGTGCTGCAATGGAAGCGGGGGTGCATGTGAATGCATCTTGCGGCGGGGAAGGGGTTTGCGGGAAATGCCGGGTCATAATTGAAGAGGGTGTTGTTGAAGACGGCATCTCCTCCCTGCTGGATGACGGTGATATTGAAAAGGGGTATCGGCTTGCCTGCCTGGCAAAGGTGAAGAGCAATCTGGTTGTCCGGATTCCCGTT
>CAMBQS010000332.1 GCA_945870015.1 Desulfocicer vacuolatum DSM 3385 | reverse complement strand
CAGCCATTCGTTATTACCCAGAACAATTTCACCATTGGTGCCCACATCAATAAAGAGGGTTATTTTTTCTTCCCGGTGGAATCCTGAATAAATCAGTCCGGAGACAATATCCCCTCCAACGTAGCTGGCGGGGCCCGGCATGATGAATACAGCAGCCATTGGATTGACGGCAAGACCGATGTTTTCGGCTTTCAGAATCGGGAAAGCAGAGACAGACGGTACATAGGGTTCCCTGCGAATGTTTCGGGGTTCAATCTGCATCAGCAGGTGGGTCATGGTTGTATTGCCGGAGATCACAACGTTTTCAATCTGATGGTGTTTGGAATGAGCACTTTCCAGTGCATCACCGATCAGACCGTTCATGGTTCCGAGAACCATTATACTCAATTTTTTGACGCCGTCTTTTTCCGCACAGATGATCCTGTTGATGACATCATCCCCGCATGCAGCCTGACGGTTGTGTCCGGAAGCGGTTGCCAGGATGGAGCCATCCGTCATATCCACCAGATAGACCACAATCGTTGTTGTTCCGACATCAACAGCGATTCCCAGTGGTCTGGGGATATCCTCCCCGGAGGTGATACCCACGATTTCGGCAGAGCAGTTTTTCTCAACCACGGATGCTGTGACGTGCCAGTTCTGATCCCGCACGGCAGTGGACAGTTCCCGCATTACCTTGAGACCGGTATGCAGGCAGCCGGTATCGACCCCATTTTTTCTCAACCCGCGGTAGAGTCGATCCAGATCGCTGATCGGGTCATCGATCGTAGGCTCACACAATTCAACCGGAATCCTTTTCAGCATCGGGTTGATTTCGTGGATCAATCCCCTGAGCCGCTTGGTCGCTTCTTTTCCCATCCCTGCGATTTTCATTTTTTTCTCGAGAGTCTGCTCGGGAATCCTTACCTGAATGTCACTCTGAATGGTTGACATGCATGCAAGCACATAATTCTTTGATTTTTCATCATCGCTTAACAGGACAGTGGGCTGTTGATTTACATTTCCGGTTTCCAGAATCAGTTTGCATTTCCCACACACCCCTTTGCCATTACAGGATGCATTCAGATGCACGTCCGCATCCTGGGCTGCTTTTAATAATGTGGTACCGGCCGGTACCGTGATCGATCTGTTTTCCGGTTGGAATTGTACCTGATATGACCCGGTTTCAGCAGGTTCTTTTTTGTCGTCGATTTTGGATCCTCCCCGATTGTCCATGAACCAGATGGGACAGGATGTTCTGAATTTGCAATAGATTTCAGGGTCAAGGCATTTGAGGCATTCCTCACACAGATAAATTTCATGTTTCATGCATCGTAAGCTGGTTTCTCTGTCCGGATGATTTTTGCATTTCCCCATGTTTTTCCCTTTCGTTATAGATGATGTTTCGAATCGATCTGCCTATCGAGGTTTTTTATCAAAAGTTGTGCCGTTTTTATTATTTGATTTGATATCAAGTATTTTGTCGGAGCTGATGGAGATGAATTTATAAAAAAAATGTCGAAAAATCAAATGATTAATTTTTTTGTACGTATAAACGAGGGAAAAGGACAAAGATTGTTGACAAACACCGTAGCGTTCATTAGTTTGTATGTAGCGTCATTGTGGCGCTACAAAATAGACAGAATATACAATTGAAAATGGAATAATTGAATGAATAAAACAGCATCAGAGATCATCAATCCGGATTTTGCCAATCTGTTATTGGAATCTATTGCAGAAGGGGTCTTTACCTTGAATGAAAAAGGGATGATCACATCCTGGAATCCTTCTATGGAGCGGATATCCGGCTATACAATTCAGGAAGCCCTGGGGAAGCCATGCACAATAATGGGGTTTAACAGTTGTTTCGGCAAATCCTGTCCAACCGGTCTGGAGGAATGCGGAATTTATAAACACGGAAGCATTGATGGAAGAGAGTGTCATCTGAAACATAAGAATGGTGAAAATATTCCTGTTCTGAAAAGTGCCCGGGTCATGAAAGACAAAAAGGGGAAGGTGAAGGGTATCGTAGAAACCATAACCGATCTCTCCAAGCTGCATCATTATCGGCAGGAGGCTCAGGAAGCCAATCGTAAACTGGGCGAGGTGCATCGTTTTGACCGGATCATTGGTAAAAGCAGTACCATGCGGCAGGTTTTTTCAGCCATTCAGGCCGCGGCCACAAGTGATGCCACGATTTTAATTCAGGGAGAGAGTGGAACAGGAAAGGAGCTGGCTGCCGGTGCGGTTCATTATAACAGCCTGAGGGCAGACATGCCTTTTGTGATCATCAATTGCAGCGCCCTCCCTGAATCCCTTCTGGAGAGCGAGCTGTTCGGGCATGTGAAAGGTTCATTTACAGGAGCTGTCCGTGACCGGGCCGGAAGATTTGAGGAAGCGGGCGGCGGCACCCTGTTTCTGGATGAGATTGGCGATATCAGCCCGTTGATACAGATCAAGCTTCTGCGTGTCCTGCAGGAGCGGGAAATCGAAAGGGTCGGAGAGCAACGAAAACGCAAAATTGATATCCGCGTGGTTACCGCAACCAATAAGGATCTGTACAGTCTTGTCAGCAAAGGCAAGTTCCGGGAGGATCTCTATTATCGCCTCAAGGTGTTTCCGATTACCATGCCTCCCTTACGAAAACGGAAAGAGGATCTTCCTCTGTTGACCAGCCATTTTATCCAGACCATCAACCGGAAAACCAAAAAAAAGATTAAAGGCCTGGCTCCATCAGCCATGAGGATTCTCCTGGATTATAACTGGCCGGGCAATGTGCGTGAGCTTGAGAATGCGATCGAACACGCCTTTGTTTTATGCAAGGATGACTATATCGATGTTTTTGATTTGCCGGTTGAGATCCGGCAGATGGAATATCAAGCTGCAGTTTCAAGATCACAGGCTGTGCCTTACTACCCGTCCAACCCGATGCGGAAAGGACTGACCCGTGAGAAACTGCTATCCCTGCTGGAGGAAAACGGCTGGAACAAGGCGGAGGTGGGGCGGCAGGTCGGCTACAGTCGGGCTGCCATATGGAAATACATGAAGAAATGGGATATCCCCAATATCAAGAGCGAACAGGATGAGGGGTAGGTAGGAAATGGGAAAGCCTGCGGATTTCGCCGGCCAAAAGTAAAATCCGCAGGGCAGGGGGCAGGGTTTTGTTTTATTGATTTTCCTTGTATCCCATGGGCAGCTTTTTGAATCGCCCGCCAAAAACAATGGGATCACCTTTATAACCAAGTGCTTTAAAATTAATATAATCAGTTGTGTTGATCAGATGATGGACATCCCTGCCTTTGGCGGCCATATAACTGAAGTCCGTACCTTTGTGGGCAACGGCTTTAAAGTTAATATCCCGTTGATCCTGGTGGCATCGGTTGCAGGTTCGGTCACCGGAAAGACTGTCATGGCATTGAACGCAGGAAAGCGCCATGTCCGCCGGCATGATTTCATGTGTTACTCCCCAGTACATCCGGGTTTCAATCCATTTGTATTGGCCGCTGTAAGCAAGCTTTGCAGCCTTCATGCCTGTATCAAAGGCTTTTTGCCAATCCATATTTTTCCAGTAGGCTGTTTTGTCCTCTTCATTCTTCGGTGACAGATGGGGAACAAGGAGATATTTATACTTCTCGTCCACAGGCTGTATCCCTCTCATGATTTTAAAGGGAGATATTTTTGATCCAGGATCATTCATCGAGCCGACCGGTTCACTGATATTGATGTATGAGGCACTGGTATCAACCGGGTCACCCACCAGAATCCGCTTCATAAAGCCACCGTACCAGTCGTATATTGGTTTAGAGGATTCCTCCCAGATAAATTCACCTTTCTTCGGATCATAATCCGGCATTCCGTACTTGTCATTTTTAGGGATTCTGTTTTTATCTCCGGCCTTAGACCAGTCCCAGAATATTTTGGTTGGTTTGCATTTTGCGTAGACCGGTGCATGACAGGTTGTACACGCAATATTTTCGCAATGCTTGTTCAGGTGGTGATTCAGAAGATCGGCTCCATAATGGGGTTTGCCGGTGTGACAATCCTCGCATGAACGGCTTCCTTCGACTGCCGGGGCTGAGGAGCTTCTTCCGGCGATTTTATGGTTCCGGGTCCGATGGCATTCACTGCATTGAAAATCATATCCACCCATATGGATATCACAGTTTCGATCCGGTTTGAGTAACTGGCGGGACAGGTCGGCATGTTTAACCGCTTCACCGCCGCCACCGTTAAAATGACAATCTCCGCAGGTTTTCCGGCTGGTATGGCTGACACTTTGGGCAACCTCGACCAGATTCACGCCCGGATCCGGCATTCCAGCCTCGGTGGGGAC
>CAMBQS010000331.1 GCA_945870015.1 Desulfocicer vacuolatum DSM 3385 | reverse complement strand
GAGAACAGGATCAAAAGGCTGTCTGAATATTTCCCTTTTGAGGCAGCCTGTATAAAACAGGTGCTGTCATCGTCATCACCTGATCCGGACTCTGTAGGGAGCAGTTCTGTTTCTCCGGCAAACACAACCCGCAACGGTGTCAGATTGGTATTTATGGTTTCATCAACCTCATCTGTTGATGTGTTTAAAATGATAATTTTGGGATCTGTCAGCGACCATGTTTCTGCATCGTATGCAGATGCACAGATCCACAGCATGCTGTTCTGGTCTGTATAGACTCCGGTTTCCATCCCGCCGATGCTCAGGTTCTCAAGGCCGGATACGGCAATTCCTGCCAAATCCGGATCAGAAGGATTAAAGGTGTACAGGGTGTTGTCTCCCCAGGCGGCATAGCCGATGAAGTAGCCCTTGGTCGGAGAAACAATGGCCATTCCGGAGATTGCTCCATACGGATGATCCGTCGCATCCCCATCATCCAGAATCAGGGTTGGTTCGTAAGAGGTAGTGTTGATGGCTGCTATTCCACCGGTGTACTGGTCTGTATATTGTCCCACGCCTTGAACATAAACCGTATTGTTGGATGCCAGATACTGAATCGCTCCAGGATTTTCCATGGGCAGCGGGATACCCTTTCGTGTGCCATCTCCTTTTCCGGTGTCCACCTCGGTATCATCGGTTGTATTAACTACGGCAACCCAGGGCGTATTGTAGATATAATTCCCCCAGCCACCGGAAAAATCGATCCGCTGAAGTGTAATATACAGAGAGTCTCCGACAATTACACCGCTGTGCATCTCCGGATTTCCATCTCCATCTGCATAAACGCTCAGATCAATCTCACCGATTTTAAAGCCAGCTTCGCTTGTTGCGCTCGGATTGACAATCCACACTGTTGATGATCCAAACCGGAGTAGATAGGCTTTTGATTCATTTACAAAGATAAGATCATGCGGATTGCTTCCGGTTTCATCCCCCTCTGTGGAGTATTGCCAGACCGGAGTAGCTGGTTGATCAACATGAAATTTGGTGATGTTGTTGGCTCCGCTTCTTTCCATCCGGTAAAAGTATTCCCCATAGGCTGCAACCGTCATGTCAGAGCCGGATGGAACCAGATCCTGTGTGATCGTCCTTGGCCCTCCAACCGGGTCAACAGAAACCACGGAATGAGCACCACTTGAATAATCACCGGCTGCGGATACTACCACTGCGGTTTGACCGACAGAAGCCTGAGCAGGTAAAGGTAAAGTGATCCATAACAGCGCTAAGATCGATAAAAATAGCAGAGTTGCTGCCATTGTTGTAGATGTTTTCGGCCAACTTGTTTTCATCATTTTCCTCCTTTTAAAAAATTAATCTTATGATTGATAAGCTTCAGCTTATTCAAAATGTATATTTCACACTTCCAAAACAAGATACGCCGGGCATGGGGTACCCATTGAAATCTTCATACTGTTCGTCCGTGATATTTTTTGCTTCGACACTGAATAGAAAAGATTGAATCAGCCAGGAGACACCGGTATTCAGATATTTCTGGTCTGTTGCCTTGAGCAGGTTGGCTGTGTCATAATACATCTGTTTGTTGACCGCATATTCAACAAACAGTTTCCAGCTCCGTACACTGGTTTCAACTCTTCCTGTGTATTGATTCCGGAATAGTCCCGGAAGTTTCTTCCCGTCAAATCCTTCAATCCGGCTTTGATTTTCCGCATCCTGCATGACAGCATTTCCAATCAACTGGAAATGGTCATACAGCTTCAATTTGCCCTTGATCTCAACCCCCTGGATAACGGCGCCGGAGATGTTTACGGATTTGCCGATGCCTCTTGCATCATAAACCCTTGTGATCAGATCATCGATATTGTTTTGAAAATAAACGATTTCCGTTGAAAACCCGTTGAACAGAAAATGATGGAAGGTTTGATTCACTTCCATACCAACATCAAAGTTGATACCGGTTTCCGGCTTCAACTCGGAATTACCCAGAAAGAATCCCCGATCCCCGAACAGCTCAAAGAAGGAAGGTGTCCGAAAATACTTGTTGAGATTGCTTTTCAGGGACAACCCGTTCAAAGGCTGAATTTTGACTCCAATCTGCGGGCTCCAGTAATCTTCCTGCTGGGTGACGTCTTCCTGAGGTTTGCCGTACAGATCGGTTCCGCTTTTTAATTCATCATCAAAGAAGGCGTACCGGATAGCCGGTGTGACAATCAGGGTGTCCTTGAACAGAACCAGGGTGTCCTGAAGCCCCATTCCATACATATTTCTGGAACTGCTGTTCTGATCGATTCCAGAGAGAAGGTCTTCAGGTTCGTATACTTCCTGGTACAGGTCGATCGTAAGAACAACGGCGTTGATATCGGTCAGCCATTCAATATAGGATTCGCCGCCGTAACGCTTCGTGATATATTTCAGATGCTGATTGCCAAGTCCGATTGTACTGTGCTGATCCTCATAGATTTCATTTTTGTATAGATATGAGAACTTGGTGGATGTGTTGAGATGAAGCGCCCCGATGTCATCGGCTGTGAATTTGACCGAAGAGATATTCCGTTTTGTGTCGAGTGAGGCATTGGCCGTGCTGCTGTTGTTCCATGCCGGCAGATTCTGATCTTTTAGAAAACCCTGGTTGACAATATCGATCCGGTTTCTATCGGTGAAATCATAACCGAACTTTGCCAGGATATTGTACTGGCTGAAATCCGCATTATTTCTTTTTTCCGTTCGATCATCATTTGGATTCAACGGAGTTCCGTTATCATTATTGATTTCATAATCATTTTTGGCGGCCAGGTGATTGGTCAGCAGCAAGGTATCCCACTTACCCGGTTTATAGGTGGCAAGGCCGGAAATCTCTCTGGATTGAAATGACCCATAGCCTGTTTTCAGATGTCCGTGAAGGCCGTCATTGGATTTCACGGTTTTGATGTTGATTACCCCGCCAATGGAGGCGTTGTTGAAGTTGATCGGGGTTGTTCCCCGGTAGATTTCAATGGATTCGACATCAGACAGGGAGATATTGCTTAGGTCCACGCCGCCTCCGGCAGCATCGTTCAACAGGATTCCATCCAGATAGACCATGACCTGATCACTGTTGGCCCCCCGGAGTGAAACCGTGGATAAACTTCCGAGTCCGCCGGTCTGACGGATTTGGACACCGGCTTCTTTTTCAATCACCTCGGCCAGGGTTTCCATCTTTCCTTCAAAATGGTCACGTTGGATAATGGTATGGTGGGCAGTGGCCTGTTCTGTATCAACATCCCCGGTCTGATAATCTTCATTGATTTTTTCAGCCGTTATAACAACCGTATCCAGTTGTACGGCCTTTTTCTGTTCTTTTGACAAAGCGGTTCCGGCAAAACAAAGAATCAGAATCAGGGTGAAAAATGCGGTTGCCGTGTTGAATTGAATTTTTCGTTGCATATTATATGTCCTGCCAAATAAAAAACCCCGGATCGATATCAAAACGATCCAGGGTATCCCTTTTTTTTCCAGTGAATCTTTATCCGCACCCTCTTGTCCACGGAGAATGCAATATTTGTTCAGACAGGTCTTCTGACTCTCGGATCTTTCTACTAACCGCGTCTTCCCATTCGATGAAACAGAAAACAGTGACTTGATTGCGGCGTTGGTCCCCGATTACAGCGGCGGGCCCGTTCCGGACTTTAACCGGATTCCCTTTTACGCTCAAATGAGCATCTAAAAAATTATGTATTGAACATTAAACAGTTAGATCATAATCCAATTTTCTCCAAATGTTTATTAATCAAATATGTTTTTCAACCGGATTCTCGATGTCAATATTTCGAACACCGGAAGAAAGATTACATTTAGTAGGCAATGGAATGGAAGTCAAGAAAAAAGCTGAATTCAAACCAAGATTCAGTTTCCGGTACAGATCACTCAAGCCCCAACTGAATGTCTCCCCACACCCAGCGTTTTTCATGTCGATAGAATCGTGCCTTGACCGGTAAAAACGATTCTCTGTGTTTTAATGTCCAGTGAATTCCCAAAATAAGGATTGGATCAATTTTATTTTGACTGCAGATAACATGTGGTTATGAGTTTGTACAATTTGTCAATGTCCCATATTTTCCACATGAACAGTCTGGGCATGCCATTTTCCCCTGCCTGAAAAGTATAAAGAGCCTGTCCCCTTTTCCTTCTTGCTATTATCGCCGAAAAATGTGCATGCTTTTTCAAATCGAGAAATTCTATTTAATAATATAGTTAGCGATAAGGAATGATATATGATTCAGGAAATTGTTGTTGAATGGAATTATGAGCCCAAGAATTATTTCGAAGCCAACCTCACAATTAAATACGATAATTACAACATTGAA
>CAMBQS010000330.1 GCA_945870015.1 Desulfocicer vacuolatum DSM 3385 | reverse complement strand
CACCTGAATTTTACCAACAGAACATTGCACAGCTCACGACTGAGTAATTTTTGCAGCGCATTCTCCAGATTAGGATCAAGGATGATTGAAAAAAAAATCTTGTTTGTTGATGATGATGAATCCCAGAGAGATATCATGCAGCGTGTATTAAATAAGTTTGGGTATTCCGTTACACTCTCCGCGAGCTCTCAAGAGGCATTGGAAATTCTGAAAAATGAATTTTTCCCTCTAATCATAACCGATTTGAATATGCCTGGCATGGATGGCACAAAATTATGCAAAAAAATTCGTGCAAACAATTCCCAATCCATTATCTACGCCTTATCTGGATTTATTGAATCCTATCAAGCGGAAAAACTCGAGAACCTAGGATTTGACGGTTATCTCAGAAAGCCGGCAACTTCAGCGATCATCAAAAAGGCTGTTGATGGAGCTTTTGATAAACTGAAACGAATATCTCCATAACCTGAAGTTGCTTTGAATCAGATGTATATTCTCTGTTGTTTCTCCGGAACAGAAGCCGTTCAAAAGACAAAAACGGCATTTTCATTTCTTATGTGGTTACTATTTCAGTATTTCGCAAAGCAACCGTACCCCAAAACCGGTCCCGCCTTTCGGACAATAAGGTGTTCCTTTTTGGGTAAAGGCAGGTCCGGCAATATCGATATGTGCCCACTTGGGAACCGCTGCAAATTCTGCAAGAAACAACGCTGCCGTGATCGCCCCGCCCATTCTTGAACTTGCAAGATTCTTTATATCCGCCAGATCGCTTTTAATCAGTTCTTTGTAATCTTCCGGCAACGGCAGACGCCAGCACCGCTCAAAGGTTTTTTCACCGGCAGAAATCAGGATATCGGCCAAATCATCATCTGTCGAGAACACCCCTGCAATTTTTTCACCCAGAGCCATTACACAAGCTCCTGTCAGGGTTGCCAAATCAATCACGGTTTCCGGCTTATATTTTTTAATGGCATATGAAATTGCATCAATCAGAATCAGCCTTCCTTCTGCATCTGTATTACCGATTTCAACGGTTTTGCCTGCATAGCTTTTGACAATATCTCCCGGACGAGTGGCATTTCCGGATGGCATATTTTCCACAATCGGAATCACACCGATCACCTTATCTTTTGCTCCAAGCTTTGAAATGGTTATCATGGTTGCGGCTACTGCTGCCGCGCCCGCCATATCCATCTTCATATCTTCAAGTGATCCGGATGGTTTTAAATTGATACCTCCGGAATCAAAGGTTACCCCTTTTCCCACCAGGACGATTGTTTTTTTTGCACCAATCGGTGCATGCTCCATTATCACAAGCCGGGCCTCGCTTTCACTTCCGGCAGCAACTGCAAGCATGGCATTCATCTTCAGCTTTTTCAGTTCACTTTCATGAATCACACGCACCTTGAGCTTTTCCTTCCTGGCCAGACCAGCAATCTCACTGGAAAACTGTTCTGGTTTTTTCTCATTCGGAGGGGTTGAAACCCAGTTTCTTGCCAAAATCGTTCCCTCACAAATTGTTCTGATTCGACCTGGAAGGGATCGATATCTTGTTGCCGGATCAGGAGATGTCCATACACTAATCTTTTGTAGTGGAATGTTCTTTTTTTCTTTTTTATAGCGATCAAAAATATGGTTTCCAAGACAGGCCCCCTCCAGCATGGCTTCCAGAATTACTCCGACCGGATGGTTCAACATGTTCTCATCCGGAGCTACAAACAGAATATTTGAAAAGCCTTTTTGAATACACTTCTGGACGCTGCTACCGACCAAACTTCGGAAACTCTCCGGGCTGATTTTCGAAAATTTGCCCAATCCCAAAAAAATAACCCGTTTGGGCTGAACCTCAGCTACGTTATAAAGTATTACTTCATCTGACTTGCATCCTTTAAATTCCTTCAGATCCTTGGCCACCTGAATCAAGGAGATTACCTCTTTTTTGGAATAGAGCATCTTGTCTTCACATACGGGCAGCACAATCGCATCCGCTTTAATCTTGTTGAGTCCTGTTGAAATTAAATGCAACACAATTTTTCTCCTTTACAGTGTATATCGCAATCGATAATATCCAAATTTTTCAGGATAACCGGTTGACCTGTTTTTATGCCGGAATTATACGGCCATCTCCATGTTGTGTCAAATAAACGATTTCATTTGTTCCGGTTATAAATTCGAATGAAATACCTTGTTTTACGATTCCTGTCTTGACGGACGGAGCAGACTATCTTACTGTGGAAAAAACAAGTACTTGACGATATTTTCAACTTTTTTTATCCTACGAGCCAATTTCAAAACGATTGAAAAGCGTCACACCGGCGAAAGCCGATGTCCAGAAAAAAACTGAAAATATTGGATAGTGTTACACTTTACTTCGTGTCCGGCTTTCGCCGGAACTACAGCAACAGACTTTTGAAATTGGCTCCCGCGGATACGAATCAAACATAAACCATCGTGACCTGGAAAGGAGGCTTCGGCTGCTGCCGATCAACCGTTATGACCATAAATATTGTAGACAAAATTGACAACCTGGTAAAGGTTCAACACGTTCTCGTAAGTGTTTCGGATAAAACCGGCCTGGAACGGTTTATTCCAGGGCTCCTTGAAATCAATCCTCAGATTCATTTTTTTTCAACCGGCGGTACGTTTTCAAAAATAAAAGAGATATTGGGGAATAGCCGGGAATCCTCTTTAACACAGGTTTCTGATTATACGGGTCAGCCTGAAACGCAAGGTGGCCTGGTGAAGACTCTTGATTTCAAAATCTATCTCGGACTGCTGACCGAAACCTACAACAACGCGCACCAGGAGGATTTGCAACGAACCAATGCTGTTCCCATTGATATGGTTGTTGTCAATCTCTATCCCTTTCAACAGACCATTTCAAAACCAGATGTAACCCCTGAGATGGCCCGCGGAAATATTGACATCGGTGGTCCCTGCATGATTCGGGCTTCCGCAAAAAATTTTCTGAGGGTTGCGTCTGTGGTAGATCCTTCTGATTATCCAAAAATACTTTCATGGTTGAAAGACAGCAATGGATGCACATCACTTGACATACGCTATCAGCTTGCCTGCAAAGCCTTTGGACATACTGCCGAATACGATAAGACCATTACGGATTTTTTCAAGTTCAAATCTTTTGATGAGGTTCGCAACGGTTACCGCCTTTAACGCTGTAGACTGAATTTTTATACCCAAAGGAGACCGATATGTCCGAAGATCTGAAAAAGATGTATAAAACCATTATGGATGACCACTTTACTCCGGAAATGGAGATCAGTTTTATTGAAAATGGAAATAGGCAAACCCTCTTCTATGAAAAAGTTGCCTGGACCATCGATAATATCCAGAAAGGACTCCGTTATGGTGAAAACCCGGGACAGGAAGCCGCATTATACAAACTGGTGAACGGCAACCTGGTATTGGGACAGACGGAAACCATCTCTCCGGGACAATATCTGGCCTCGGATATTGAATTGCTTCAATCCGGAAAACACCCTGGAAAAACAAATCTGACAGATGCAGACAATGCATTGAATATTCTTCGATATTTTAAAGACAACCCCACGGTAGTAATTGTAAAGCATAACAACCCGTGCGGTGTTGCCAGGTCAAGCACATTGGCGGATGCCTATCAAAAAGCCTATATGGCCGACAGGGTGGCGGCTTTTGGAGGTTGTATTGCATTAAACCGTGCCGTTGATCAAGAAACCGCCACGGGTATTGCTTCCCAGTATGCAGAAGTCGTTGTGGCTCCTGATTTTGAAGAGGGCGCCCTTACAATTCTTGCCCAAAGAAAAAATCTCCGGGTCATTCGCATTGGGAATATCCACAGACTTCATGACTTTATCGGCAAACGCTTTGTTGAGTTTAAGAGCCTGATTGATGGAGGCTTGATTGCACAATGGTCCTTTGTTCCAAAAGCCCGAACAAAGGAAGATGTTCAATTGGCAGCGTGCGAATTTCAAGGCAAGGTCTATAAAATCAATCGAACACCAAGCGATCAGGAGTATAATGATTTGCTCTTCGGATGGCTTGTTGAATCCGGAATTACTTCCAACTCTGTTATCTATGTAAAAAATGGCGTTACCGTGGGCATCGGGACCGGAGAACAGGACCGGGTTGGTGTTGCAGAAATCGCCAGGGATAAGGCATACAGAAAACTCGCGGATCGATATTCCTGGGAAATGTTCAAAACAGCCTACAGTAACCTTGTAGACCTTGATCAGCGAAAAGAAATCGATGATAAAGTTGCTCATGAAAAAGGGGGGCTCATTGGAGCCAGTATGGTCAGTGATGCATTCTTTCCCTTTCGGGATGGAATTGATATCGGGTTACGGGAGGGTGTTCTTTCT
>CAMBQS010000329.1 GCA_945870015.1 Desulfocicer vacuolatum DSM 3385 | reverse complement strand
TACGTCGACATCATGGAATCAGCCGGCAACCGGGCATCGGACCTCATCAAACAGCTCCTGTCCATTGCCCGCAAACAGGAGATGCTTTTTGAGCCGATTGATCTGAACACCACGATCGACCATGTCATGAAAATCTGCGTCAATTCACTTGATAAATCTATCGAGCTGGATTTCCGTTTTTTTCCCGAAAAGGCCATGGCCAACGCCAACTCCAACCAGACCGAACAAGTCCTCCTCAACCTCTGCGTGAACTCAGCCCATGCCATGACCACCATGCGCAAACCTGATGATCATCCGGGCGGAAGGCTGACGGTGTCTCTTGATAAGATATTCGCCGATCGGAATTTCCGCATCACCCATCCCGAGGCCAAAGAGATCTCCTACTGGGTTCTGAACGTACAGGATACTGGTATCGGCATGGACACCAAAACAGTTGCCAAAATTTTCGATCCCTTCTTTACTACCAAGGAGAAAGACAAGGGCACTGGTCTTGGCCTTGCCATGGTCTACAACATCGTTCAGCAACATGGCGGCTTCATCGACGTGTACTCCGAGATCGGCATTGGTTCGGCCTTCAACGTCTACCTACCTGAATTCACAGGAACTTATGTGGAAAAAATGCCTGGCAGAGCTGCTGAAATTCTTATGGGAGAAGGGCTTGTCCTGGTCGTTGACGATGAGGACATGATCCGGCAGACCGCCAGGGAAATCCTCGGGATGTGCGGTTATTCCGTTATTCTGGCCTCCAACGGGAAGGAAGCCGTAGATATTTTCCGGGACCGCCACCGCGATATAACCGTGGTTTTGCTTGACATGCTCATGCCCAAGATGTCGGGCAAGGAAACCTACCTGGAAATCAAAAAAATCGATCCGAACCTGAAAGTACTTTTTTCATCCGGATTCAAACAGGACGAACGGGTCGAGGAGGTCCTTCAATTGGGGGTACAAGGCTTTGTTCAGAAGCCTTATACCTTGCAAGTCCTTTCGAAAGCGATCCAACAGGCGATCCATGTTTGATTCTATTTTGAAAAGACATGGGATCGTCTTTAGCTGATCAATGGTGTGATATCATGTTCCAACTTCCTGCATATACTGTGGGCAGCCTGACGGCCAAGATTAAGGTAGAGTGTCTTCTTTCTGTCATAGAGGATATTGTTTTATCGGATTCGCCTGTTGAACGATTTAAGGAGTTTGCCAGCTCATTGGGAAAGAATGCAGCCATGCTCTCTCCATCTACAAAACATATGGTGGGAAGAGATCTTGGAAAACTTGAACCTTCTGCTTCTTTGAGATATCGACAGGCAGCATAAACCTTACGTATTATGAAAAACTTGAAGATCGAGCTATACACCATTCTTTTTGCAAATATGGTCTTTTTCGTAAAACCTCATTTTCAAAATACGCTGTATATTGATATTCTGACATAAACAAATGATAACTCAATAAAATTTATCTGTAAATATTTCTTTTCCGCGGTTCAATTGAATTATCGTACATACAGAAATTTTGGTGCCGACCAGAAGCCTGGATCGGGAACCCCGTTTTAAATAGAACAATTGATTTTCGGAGATAATTACGGATATTATTTGCAATAGGAGGTGAATATGGTTAAAAAACAATCAATGTATCCCCGGATTTTCCAAAAAAATTAAAACAACTGCATAAACAAAAGCAATAGTCTCAGAGGCAGGTTGCAATGAAAATCGGTGTTGACCTTCATCGAATATCAAAATATGAAAGAGGATTCTTATATCCTACAATCGAATTATTAATAAAATTGGCCGATCTTTTTGAAGTCAGCTTGGATTACCTTCGACAAACAAAAAACCTTACTTGCTGTTGTAGAAGCCTTTATTAAACAGCAGCAAGTAGAAGAGTTAATGCATGAATAATCTTTCGAAAAATTCAATAACCGTAAATCAAAAAAAAACTGCGCCTGTCCTTTCAATACCATATAGCAATGACCTTTTAATCGCTACCAGCCAAACAAAAGAAGCGCTTGAACAGGAACTTAGTTTTTTACTGGCGGTCAAGTTGTTCGAACTGCGTCGTCTTACGCTGGGCAAGGCAGCGGAACTCTGTGGAATGAAAAAATTAAACTTCATGAATGAGATGGGACGTATGGGCATCCCGGTAATTAATCTTGATGATGATCAAATCAGGGATGAGTTAAAGAATGCCTGAAGCAGCAGCTATTGCAGACAGCGGCCCTCTTATCTGTTTGGTAAAAATTAACCAGCTATTTTAAATGATGCCGGAGAGTAAGATTCGACAGCGTCTGCGTGATCGGGCTCCAGGGGGGTGACATATTACAATCCATCAAAGCATCAGTTCGCCAAAAATCATAAAGAGCCTGTCCCTTATTTTCTTTCTATTTTTTTCAGGAATAACAACCGGCCCTTTCGAAGGCATTTTTGTTGTTGTTGACATATGCATATAATATATGTATATAATTTGTTATGCGCATAACTTGGGACCCATATAAAGCTGAAATCAACTTCAAAAAACATAAGATACGCTTCTCCGATGCAGAGATAGTGCTTTATGATCCATTTGCTATGACTTTAGAAGAGCATGTCGTTGCAACTGAACAACGATTTGTGACCGTTGGTTTTGATGCTGTTGGTCGAATAATCGCCGTTGTTTATTCATATCACAACGATACCATCCGTTTAATTTCGGCCAGAAAGGCGACACCAACGGAAAGGAGACAATATGAAACGCGAATATAATTTTGAAAATGCCAAAAGAGGTCAGGTTCTTCCATTGAAAGGAAAGACCAGAATCACTATTTACCTTGATGCGGAAATCCTGGAGGAGTTTCGTGTGCGAGCGGATAAAGCCGGATACGGTTATCAAACCATGATCAATGATGCCCTGAGGGAATATCTTTCGAAAAGCGGAAAACCAATAGACGAGACGGTTATTCGCCAGGTAATTCGTGAAGAATTGGATCGGGTTGCTCATCGTTGATATTTTATCTTCCTTACTGCTTTCCAACATCACTTTTACGGCCTCCCATTTAGATGTGGCCGTTTCTTTTTGGGGGCACAGCATTGAAAATCGCCAGTTTATCTGGTGTATTTTCATGGATAGAATCTTGAATGATTCCTTAAACAGCTCTTTTTGGCCTCAAAAACATCGGTTTAAGACAGAGAAATGACCATGTTTTTGACTTAAACCTCGACAATTGGGAATCCAGCTCGGTCCGACTCCGGCCTGGAAGAGGGTTTGGCAAAAAGAAACCAGCTCGAACCACTAAACCGGCGGAAGCCCGAGCTCTTTGAGGAATGCATTGTGTGTTTCGGCTGCTTTTGCGGCGCGCTTCTCAATCTCTCTTAGTTCAGCATTGACCGCCTGTAAATCGATCTCCTCCTCTGCCGTAGCGGTGCTGACATAGCGCGAGATGTTCAGGTTGTAATCGTTCTTTTCAATTTCCGCCATTGAGACGCGGCGGGCATAGCGATCTTCTTCTTTTCGAAACTTGTAGGTATCGATGATCTTGTCGATATGTTCCGGCAGCAGGTGGTTCTGCCGCTTGTTCTTCTCGAAGTGTTCGCCGGCGTTGATGAACAGAACATCATCCGGCTTTTTGCAGCGTTTCAGCACCAGAATGCAGACCGGAATGCCGGTGGAGAAAAAAAGATTTGCAGGCAGGCCGATCACGGTGTCGATATGGCCGTCCTTCAGCAGTTTGGTGCGGATTCGCTGTTCCGCTCCGCCCCGGAACAGCACGCCGTGGGGCAGGATGATCGCCATTACCCCGCTGTCGCTCAAGAAGTGAAAGCCATGCAACAGAAAAGCAAAATCAGCGGCGGATTTTGGAGCAAGGCTGTAGTTTTTAAAACGGAAATCCTCGCCCAGGGTTTCGTTCGGTTCCCAGCGGTAACTGAAGGGCGGGTTAGCCACCACCGCATCGAATTGCAGTTTTTTCGCGGGGTTCATCTCCTTGAGAATAACCCATTCGTTGAGCAGCGAGTCGCCGTGATGAATCTCAAACTCGGTATCCTTGACCCCGTGCAGCAGCATGTTCATGCGCGCCAGGTTGTAGGTGGTGATGTTTTTTTCCTGCCCGTAGATCTTGCCGATGCCATGCTTGCCAAGCTGCTTGCGCACATTCAAGAGCAGCGAGCCGGAACCGCAGGCAAAGTCCAGCACCTTATTCATTTTTTTCTTCTTGCCGGTGGCTGGTTCCTGACTGTCCAGCGTGACGATTTCGGAAAGAATGGTGGAGATCTGCTGCGGGGTGTAGAACTCGCCCGCCTTTTTACCGGACCCGGCGGCAAACTGGCCGATCAGGTATTCATAGGCATCGCCAAGGATATCGGTGTCCGTGCTGAACTTGGAAATGCCCTC
>CAMBQS010000328.1 GCA_945870015.1 Desulfocicer vacuolatum DSM 3385 | reverse complement strand
TTGATTACCTTTCCTTTAACTTGATCAAGATCCTGAACAATCGGGTCAATTTTCTGAACAATCTTAATCAGATAAAAAGATTCCCCAATTTGTTTAACATCGCTGATATTGCCCGTGGTTAATTCAAAAGCGATTTTTGCGAACTCTTTATTATCTGGAATATCAAGCCCCTCACCATTGATGTTAAATTCTCCGGTTTCAATAATTTTTTTGCCGGAAATACTTGCAACCTGATCAAAATTATCCCCGTCAACTACTGCATCAAAAGCTTCACCTGCCTTTAAATATGCTAAATTCTGCATTTCCTGACTTTCGAGGGTTTGTTTTATTTTTTTTGATACCTGAGCCAAAGTCAATGTGGAAGCATCTGTTTTTGAGATAGCTTTTATTATGTGCCAACCAAACATCGTTCTCACAGGTTTGCTGATTTCCCCAGCTTTCATGGAAAATGCCTGATCTGCAAAAGGTTTCACCATCTGTTTTTTTTCAAATTTGCCCAAGTATCCACCATTAGCTTTTGAAGAGTCTTCTGAATATTTTTTTGCAAGTGTTTCAAAAGATTCCCCCTTCTGGGCCATGTCATAGATATCAAGTGCGCGTTGTTCCGATTCTTTTACCATATCTTCTGTTGCGGTTTTATCAACTTTTATCAAGATATGTCCGGCTTCAACGGTCTCAGGGGATAGAAATTCTTTCAGATGCTGTTCATAATATTCTTTAATATTCGGTTCAGTAATATTTAATTTGTCTTTAAAATCGCCAGGCATAAAATTTAAATATGCTGCTTTAATCTTTGGTTCAGATTTATATTTCTCAGTGTTTTCAGCATAATACTGTTTTATCTTTTCATCGTCAGGATGAATATCTTTATATTTTTTTGGATCAAACCATATGTACTCTACGGCTACTTTTGCGCTCTGATATTGATACCAGTTCCTGGCTTCAATATCAGAAACATTAATGGTGCTTTGTATGATGGATTTAAGTTTTTCTTCCCGAAGTGAAATCATCTGGAGTTGCTCAAACATTTCAGGATTTAATGATTCGCGTTTTAAAACACTTTTATATTGATTCATATCAAACTTGCCGTCTTTCTGGAAGGCTTGAAAGGAAACCAGGGAATCCTGAAGCTCTTTTGCAGACACTTCAATTTTAAGCTTATTTGCTTCAGAAAGAATCATTTTTTGATTGATCAATGAATCAAGGGCCTGTTGATTAATATTGAGAGCCTTTAAGGTGTCTTCATTCAACTCTTTTCCAAATTGAGCTCGATACTGATCGATAATGGACTTATATGTCTGTTGATATTCTTTTATGGAAATAGGCTCATCATTAACCGTTGCGATTGAATTTCCTTTTTTTGATCCGAAAGAACCAACACCCAAAAAGACAAATACAATTACAATAATTCCTAGAAATATCTTAATGATCCAGTTTCCGGTATTTTCCCGCAGATAACTCAGCATTAGTTTCTCCTTAACTCTCCCCAAAAAGGTAATTATAAAATAAACAAAGTATATTATCTTTTCACGAAAGCTTGTGTCAATATTTTATTATTCATAGCAGTGCTGACGCATGAATAAATTTTCGACGGCATGATTACGGTCTTTGTGATCATTTTTTCTGTCCACCCGTCTTTTATCTGATTAAGATAAGATTTTTGACAATGAAACCGCTCGAATGTCATAGAATCAGGCTACCCATCCATAGCTTTTTATTCCCGAAGGTTGGGGAGCAGGGTTACCAGGTTTTTTCAGCGACTGCTGTCACACTAGGCGGAGTTGAAAGGGGGCTGCCAATCTCTCCCTCAACCAGATATAGTCCAGCCATGGATTGGCAATGGTATCACGTATGAAACGGATTAAACCTCTCACACCGTTATCTTTGACAATCTTTGCCAATCGTTCTGAATATCGGGTCAAAATGTTAAACAGATGGGCCAGGCGCATCAGATAGTGATGCCCCTTCATGGCATTCCAGTTATATGAAAAACAGTGCTCATACTGGTACCCGTGATGCTTTTCAACAAGGATGCCTGTTTCAATGCACCAGCGCGAGCGTCCCCCCAGATTACAACGTTCGTGAAGATTAGAAAGATTCAAGGGCTTACTGGATAGCCACACATGTCGGCTGCTTTTTTCAACCCGGTGTCCGGTTTGAGGGTCAATTTCCTGCCACTTTTCTTTGCATTCAACGACGTGAAGGATCTGTTGGCTCTTCTTGTTCGAGCCAAAATGGTAATCGATATCGTTTGCCCATCTGAAAACCTGATTTCTGTTACCCCATTTTTGAATGTAACGGTTTTTTTTCTCAAGTACACATAGCGATTTAAAGTCAGTCATTACACTGGGCAAAACCTCATCTTTCAATACAATCATGAATTGCCAGTTGTTTTTGCGGCAGATTTCTGCCACAGGACCTTTAGCGTAAAGTCCATCCAGCAACAGCATGATTTTCAGGGCAGGGAATGTTTTTTTCATGCGTGCGGTCAATCGATAAAATGCCTTAAGTTCACAGTCTTGTTTATCATTGCCGGTATCACCCTTGGTATAACTTAGAATTTCACTCATCAGTGGGATGGTCATGCCATTTTGGAATGCCAGATTAGCTTCCAGAACATAGACATGATATTGCTTCTGGGTCCCATCGTTTTTTTTGATCTTTCGTTCCAGACATTCTTCGTCCCAGAGCCAGTCACGCTTAAATTTGCCGGTGCCATCAATAGCAACCGGATAACAGTTATCGATCAAGTACCGCCTGAATTTCTTTTTTCGGATCATCTGCCGGATCAACTCCAGATGGAGGATTTCAATTTGATTCACATCAATATCCGACAACAGACGATTTAACGTATCATGATGAGGCAGACGTTCAAGCTCTGGAAAGAAAAATATCAGATTCTGCCAGAACATCGGGCGGCTCATCTCCCGGTTGGCTTCTCTGCAAGAACTCATCTGAAAAACAAATGTCAGTATCCCGTAGATCATCAATGCAGCCAGTTTGTGCTTTATCTTTTCCGGGTTTCTCGGATCCTTGATTTTAGACAATTGCTTTAGCAGAACAGGCAGCTTGGAACGAAAAATTCCTATTTTCTCTGCAACCGCCTCATTGCGGATCAAACGCTCCTCTTCTACGCTCTCATATTCACACTTATGATTTGAGATCGTCGAATGAGCAGATCGCTGCAAGCCCCTATCCTTTTCATCCCGGCGCAATTCTTCCTGACCTTTTTTATACTGTTTCCTTATTTCTTTGATCTGCTGACCGTTGGGTCTGTTCATACCGTGTCTTGTGATAAAATTTTCCGGAAATTATCCACAAGCGGATAAACAAAGATTTTTTTCGGGTTTGTTGTATAGCTTTTACCTTGTCGAAGAAGTCCCATCCCGCTTGTCATGCCAAGATATTTAAAATTTGCGGCCTGGTAACACGTCCCGGCAAAATATTGCGGATCAACAAAGGTCTCCAGTAAAACCGGTCGATAGCCCCAACGCTGATACCAGTCCTGCTCCAAAACCCTGATAACTTTGCCAAGTACATGGCTTGCCAGATACCTGACCTTGACCCATGGAAATATCAAAAATCGCCCGTTATTGACAACAAAGCCCTGGTTTCTCATCCGCTCATCCGGGCTCCAACCGATCCACTGATCCCTGGTTTTAAGTGCCTTGGCTGCACCTGAAAACAACAGGCAACCCAATATTGTCCCTGAGCCTTCAACAAAATAACGCAGAAAACATCCAAAAGGCCTTTTATAGCCCAGATAGTGGTGACAGCGCAGATATTCATTGAAAAGCACCGTCTCTTCCTTGTCCATTACAACCCTCAGGTGGACTGGTCCTATATCACTCAGCTTGCCTTCAACCGTCTCTTGAGCAGGGACCTTATTTTTTACCACCGGTTGCTTATGCGGCTTGCAACTGATATCCCGTTTGACAGGCAATCGTATAATCCCCCTGGCTTCCATCTCTTTGAGCAACTTCAGGCAGGCATCCACTTTGTTGCTCCCCGAAGCCGTATGCCAGCCTAAATGTTCACACACCGTATGCGCCAACTCGGTCTGACTCAGGCAACAAAATGTCTCAACCGTCTCGCGAATCTGAGCAAGCTCCTGCTTTGTAATCTGCCGGCCACATTGGACTATCACTGCCCCTCCTTTTTAAAATGTAACGTCTCAATCGGGTTGTATGCTCTAACAACCCCACGCTACACTTATCAAAGGTTCGAAGGCTTGTCTATAATTTTTTTGCGATAAAATAATTTTTGATGTCAGTCAGGATCTCTGTTGTGTTGTTGTTTCTACATTCATGCGTCAGCATTGTGAATGAACTCCCCCTGAAAAAATTACCCTGATCCATCATCAAAAAAAAATA
>CAMBQS010000327.1 GCA_945870015.1 Desulfocicer vacuolatum DSM 3385 | reverse complement strand
CCCACCAAAAAGAGTCAGGTTTTTTCAACAGCGGCTGACAGTCAGCCGGCTGTTTCCATCCATGTGCTTCAAGGGGAAAGGGAGATGGCCCAATACAATAAAACCCTCGGACGATTTGAGCTTGTTGGGATTCCGCCGGCACCGCGAGGCGTGCCCCAGATCGAGGTTACATTTGATATTGATGCCAACGGCATTGTCAATGTTTCCGCCAAAGATCAGGCCACAAGCAAACAGCAGTCCATTCAGATTACCGCATCTTCCGGATTGTCGGACGAAGAGATCCAGAGACTGGTAAAAGATGCGGAACTGCATGCAGAAGAAGATAAAAAGAAGAGAGAGCTGGTTGAGGCGAGAAATACAGCCGATTCTCTGATCTATCAAACCGAAAAGTCGATCAAGGAACTGGGCGAGAAGGTTGACAATGAAATCAAGAACAAGATCGATGATGTGATCGGCCGGTTGAAAAAAGCGGTTGAAGGTGAGGATGCGGAAAAAATTAAACAGTTGAGTGAAGAACTGACCCAGTCTTCCCATAAGCTTGCAGAAGCCATGTATCAGAAAGCATCCCAGGCCGGGCAGGAAAATGCCGGCAATCCAGGCGGAACAGAAGGCGCTGCACCGCCGGAAGATGATGTGGTGGATGCGGACTTTGAAGAAGTCAAAGATAAGTAAAGCTGTTTCCAATTGTAATACATTAAAACCCTGCTGCGATTTTTCGCAGCAGGGTTTTTTTATCCGATTTTGAAGCTTTCCATGGCCCCGGCGTACTGCTTGCGAAGTTTGGGCTTTTCAATTTTGCCGGTGGGATTCCGGGGCACATCACCGAAGATGATTCGGCGGGGACGTTTGTACCGGGGAAGTTCCATGCAGAAGTCTTCAATCTCTTTGGCTGACAGTTCCTGGCCTGGCTTGACCTGTACAATGGCAGCGGCAATCTCTCCCAGCCGCAGGCTGGGCAGACCGATAACCGCCACATCTTTTATCTTGGGGTGGGACTGGAGAAAATCTTCGATATCCACCGGGTAGATATTTTCGCCGCCGGTGATAATCACATCTTTCTTGCGATCCACCAGCCAGATAAACCCGTCTTCATCCAGTCTGGCCATATCTCCGGTCAGCAGCCAGCCATTAAAAATTGTTTCCGCAGTGGCTTCCGGGTTTTTGTAATATTCTTTCATCACTCCCGGCCCTTTCAGCATCAGCTCACCGATTTTGCCCTGGGGAAGGGGTTGTCTTTTGTCGTCAACAATCTTGAATTCCCAGTCAAATCCAGGTACGCCGATGGCCCCGACCTTGTGCATGTTTTCAATGCCCAGATGAACGCAGCCCGGGCCGGTGGTTTCCGTAAGGCCGTAGTTGGTGTCATACTGGTGGTTGGGGAATATTTTTTTCCACTCCTTGATCAGGCTTGGCGGAACCGGCTGCGCACCGATATGCATCAGTCTCCATTGATCCAGTTCATAGTTCTCAAGCTTTACCTCACGATTCTCAATGGCAAACAGAATGTCAAGCGCCCAGGGAACCAGCAGCCATACAACAGTTATTTTTTCTTCGGAGATCGCTTCAAGAATCCATTTAGGCTCAATTCCCTTTAAGATTACCGATCTGGCGCCTACGATAAAGTTCCCGAACCAGTGCATTTTCGCTCCGGTATGATACAGCGGAGGGATGCAGAGGAAGTTATCTTCATGGGTCTGATTGTGATGACGATTCTCAACAAAGCAGGCAAACTCCAGGTTCCGGTGTGTCAAAAGGGTTGCCTTGGGTGTTCCGGTGGTACCCGACGTGAAGTAGAGCGCAGCATTATCGGACAGTTGAATGGGGGTATCCGGCAAGTCAGGAGATTCGTTCTGTATCACCTTATCTATAGGCTTGGCATATTCCGGGCAAAGTGCTTCGGGTCCGGCAAAGATGTAATGTTGAACGGTTTTATCTATTTCAGATTTTATGGAAGTAACCCGTTCAATAAACTCTTCACCAAAAATAAATACTTTGGCTTCCGCAGTCTGGGTGCATTTTTGGATGGTTTTGGCCACAAAACGGAAATTCAGCGGTACAGCCCATGCGCCGGTTCTGAGAATTCCAAAATAGATCGGAAGCCACTCAATGCAGTTCATCATGAGGTGAACCACACAGTCACCTTTGCGGATTCCTTTTCTGATCAGGGCATGGGCAATCCTGTTGGCCTGGTCATCAAAGGTTTTCCAGGTAATTTCAATTCGACGGTTGATGGCAGGGCTTCTTTCCACAAGAGCGATTTCTGAGCCATACATGCGGGCGTTTCTTTCCAGTATTTCTGTGATCAGCATGTCGGAGATATCCTTTTAATATAATTCATTCATCGGAACCGGTTCCGGAATCTCAATGTCACGGGGGTCTGTAATGCCGGGGAATCGGAAAAAATGATCGGTCTGATACATCATCCGGCAGAGCCTCACATCCAGTTCTTTCCGGAGATTCTCACATGCCTCTTCGGAAGCATCGGCAGGAACATGGAGAAATTCGTCTCCGTAAAGGAAAATAATTCTGGAAAATGGTTTGGGAATAATCGATCGATCCCAGCTTTTGATTCGCCAGCTTTTATCTGCATTCCACATGACCGGAAGAATCGGAAGTCCGGTTCTTTTAGCCAGAATGATGATGCCGATTTTGGAAATACAGGGTGGGCCGGTCGGAGCATCCACCACCAGCCCGCCGCGGTGACCTTTTTCAAACAGCACCTGCATTTCCTGAAGAGCCTGCGACCCTCTCCGTGAAGATGATCCCCGTACCGGAATCCATCCAAACCGCCTGGTGGCTTGGGTGGCCAGTTCTCCATCTTTGCTGGCGCTGGCCATGACAATAAATTTGAGGTTCCGGTAAAAATATACGAAAAAGAACAGGCCACGGTGCCAGGATGCATACGGCAGACCCTTTCCCTTGTGTTCTTTCAGGTAGGCTGTTTCGATTTCCTGTCCAAAGACCTGAACCCGGCAGGTCATGAACATCAAAGAGGTTACAGCCTTAATCACCCATCCAAAAAGCCAGAATAAAAAATATTTCCAGGGACTCATGAAATCGTTATCCAGTATATTATGAAGAATTTGATCGAGTTCTCATAATCTGTTATAAAGTAATTTTTAGACATAATACGAACAGAAAACGGAAAAATTCCGATTTTCAATTGTCCTCTTATAGTGAAGATGCCCTGGTGTGTCAAGCCATTCAGGTTTCTATCATATCCGGAATGACAAATGCGTCAGGAGTTATTATATTCCAGGCAGAAACAATATAATTTGCTGGAAGGAGAACAGGATGAAAAAAAATGACTATCTGTTCCGGTGTCCGGAGTGCGGAACCCGCAACAAGGTTCCCGGGGATAAAATCGGTGTCCATGCAACCTGCGGCAAATGCAAGGCAGTTATGAATACAATCGAACTGCTGGAAGATAAACCGGTCACGGTAACAGACGCGGATTTTCATGTTACGGTGGAAAAGTCTCCGCTGCCGGTGCTGCTGGACTGCTGGGCGCCCTGGTGCGGGCCGTGTAAAATGATGGGACCGGTGTTCGATGAGCTTGCGCGGGAATGGAAGGGAAAGGTACGGGTCTGTAAGATCAATGTGGATGAAAATCCGATAATTTCGGGTCGATTTCAGGTTCAGAGTATTCCGACAATACTGATTCTGGATCGGGGTATTCAGAAGGATTTGATGATCGGTGCCCTGCCAAAACAACAAATTATGGCAAAGATGGCTTCCTATTTATGACCAACAAGAACAAAGAGGGAAGGCTGGCTTCCCGGATTTCGGAGTTTTTTGCCAACGGTCATGTATTGAATGATTGCACCCTGCGATTCATGGAATCCACCTTTGGCATGGCAACACCGGAGCTTATGGATGCCGTGATCCAGGATGCAGCGAACTGTGAAAAAGACGCTCTTCTGGAACTGATTTTTTTTCCGGATGAGATGTGTCAGATTCAGCTTGAAGACCTGCTGACATCAGAGCGTTTTACAGATCCGGACCCGGTGATTCATAAGCTTGCAAAGATGATGGATGCGGTCGAGATCTGTTTTCCGCAGGAGGTGAAAACCGTCCGGGTTGCATTTACACAAGAGCTGGCTGAACAACTTGTTTCCCGTTTAAGGATTTGTAACAATCCGGATCCGGAGCTAGAGTGTTCGGTTCGAGAGAATGTTCATCCGGAGAGGGTTGGCCAGGTTTTGGTCCGTTTAAGAAATTCGGATCTGCCGAAATATCAGCATATTAAAAGGTTTTTATGTGATTTTTTTTCAAGAATGGATTCCGGTGATAAAGATTATCTGCAATATGTGGATTTTCTCATTCAGTTCACCAGTGTATTGGGTGAAACCACGGATATCTTCAATGCCCTGATGGAA
>CAMBQS010000326.1 GCA_945870015.1 Desulfocicer vacuolatum DSM 3385 | reverse complement strand
GAAACGATCGGATCGGCTTAATTTTGAAAAACCGCTGGATGAGAAAAATAATGACCCTGTTCTCTGCGAGAATGTAAAGTCACTCTCTTTTACATACTACGATAAGGAGGGTGAAGAACATGAATCATGGGATTCCGATTCTTCCGAATTCAAGTATGAAACACCGGTTTCCATTGGTATCCGGCTGGAAATCGGCAAAGACACAGCTTCATACGTATTTCAGACCCGCATTCATCTGCCGGTTTATCGTTATGAAAGCACCAAAATAGAAACATGATGAATGGGAAGAACCCAAAAAAAAACCAAGGTATCGCGCTGATCATTACCATTGCAGTGATTACGCTTCTGATATCCACTACAATGGAACTGAACAGACGGGCAGGGGATGCTGCTGAGTTTACGGGTGTTACTCGAGACCGTTTGAAGCTTTCCCATATGACTTCTTCGGGAGTCAACATGGCCATGGCACTTCTGTTAAAGGATAAAAAAGACGGGGAGATTGATTCTCTGCAGGAAGAGTGGGCGGACAAGGAAAGCATCGCAGATCTGCTGGGTGATATCCCATTTCCGGAAGGTGCCTTGACCGTGGAAATTCAGGATGAGCTTTCAAAAATTCAGGTCAATGCACTGGTCAAATTTCCGGATGGGAAGGATTTTAATCAGGATCAGATGAATATGTGGGAACGATTTGTAGGGTATATCACTTCCGGGGAGGTCGAGGATGATGATACCAGCGCTTCCGCCATTGTGAATTCCATTAAAGACTGGATCGATTCAGGGGATGACGATGCAATAAGCGGTGTGAATGGAGCGGAATCGGATTACTATAATGGCCTGGAACCGCCATATTCATGCAAAAACGGGCCAATGAACCATGTGGAAGAACTTCTTCAGGTAAAGGGAGTATCCAAGCTGGTGGAGACGTTTGGCGGCTGGGAGATGCTGTCCCAATATTTGACTGTCCATGGAATGGTAACAGAGACGACAGGCAATAAATTCAACTTTCCGGGTAAGATCAATATCAATACAGCCGAATTACCGGTCATCGGTGCGTTGCTTCAGATAAATGATCTGCCGCTTGCACAGGAGATAGTCGGGTATCGGGAAGAGATGACCGATGGTAAATATACCCATGATTTATCTAAGCCAGACTGGTATAAGGATGCTCCTGGATGCAGTGCTCTGGCAATTGAACCCAATCTGATTACAACGAAAAGTGATTTTTTCCGGATTATCGCAACCGGTGAGCTGAATAATGTAAAAATGATGACCGTTGCTGTTGTTGAGCGGGAAAATAAATCCGGGAAAAATGCATGCAGGGTCTTGAGTTGGCAGACAGAATAGATTATATCAGAACCATTGGACTTGAAATGATTGCTAATGAAATAAAAATATTAGCCTAACGAGCCAATTTCAAAACGATTGAAATGTGTCGCACCGGCGAAAGCCGATGTCCAGAAAAGAACTGAAAATACAGGAAAGTGTTACGCTTTACTTCGTGTCCGGCTTTCGTCGGAACTACAACAACAGAATTTTGAAATTGGCTCTAACATGTTTTCTGTAGAGGGGGTAACGGATTCCGAAACGCTCGGGATTGATCCATTACCATGATTCAGAAAAGCCGGGTTGTGATAAAAAGATATGAGCAGAAAAATTCTTGGGCTTGATATTCGTAAAAACAGCGTTTCCGCGGTAGTCGTTGTCAGCAGTACCAAGGGCGATGAGGTGGAAACATTTTCTCACAATTCCTGGGAATCAGATGCAGATGAACATACTTCTGACCAGATCAAAGCCCTGCAAAGCATTCTTGAAGATATTGATCTGTCAGAGGTTGAATGTGTGGTATCCTTTCCTGCAGAACTGGCATCTTACCGGAATATTCAGGTGCCATTTAAAGAAACCCGAAAAATAAAGCAGGTTCTTCAGTTTGAATTAGAACCCACCATGCCGTTGCCCATTGATCAGGCCGTGATCGATTTTCAGATTATATCACACCCAAAACAGCATGAACAAACATCCATTCTTGCGGCGGTGATTGAAAAGGAAAAACTGGATAAATTCATATCAGACCTGAAATCCTTTCATCTGAATCCACAGGTGGCAACCATCAGTGGATATTCAATTGCAATGGTGATTGCGCAACAAACCAGTTCACCAAATCAGTGCCTGGTGATTGATGTTTATGATAACCGTGCAACATTGTTTGCGGTATCTTCCGGACAGATTCAAACAATTCGTTCAACTGTTTTCAATCATTCATCGACAAGACCTGCAGAATCGATCTGTAAGGGAATTGTGCAAACCGTTTCCGCGGTAGAGGATATCCTGGGGATTGAGTTTTCACCGGAAATTGTTTTTATGACAGGCCCTGGAACAGACAAGTCTGATTTCAAGGAGGAGATCGCCGGTTCACTTGAACTTGCGGTTCAGTCGGTAGACCTGATTCAGGAAACTGGAATTCACCTGAAGGAGTTTACGGATCAATCCTGGATACCGGAACAGATGGATAATGCATTGGCTCTGGTAATTGCGGAGTCTTCGGGAAGCCATGGCTTGAATTTTCATCGCCGGCAGTTTGCGGCCAAGAAACATTGGAATGCCTATCGCAAAGATATTATCAAAACAGCTAGTTTTGCGGGCGTCATTCTGTGCTTGCTGCTTTCCAATCTGATATATGATTTTTATTCAATGAGCCGGGAAATAGCAGATCTGGAGTCCCGGATCTCGGAAATTTACAAACAGGCGTTCCCGGATTCAGCAATTGAAGATGCCTTTGTGCAGCAGCGGCAAATGCGCGTTGAGGTAGATGAACTGAAAAAACAATTCATAACACAGGGATCGACAGGAAAGGATTTGAGATCCATTGATATATTAAACGAAATCAGTGGGCTGCTGCCGAAAGAGATGGACATTGAGATGGACAATCTGGTAATCGGGCCGGACAATGTAACAATCGCAGGGGATACAGCGACATTTAATTCAGTGGATGAGATGAAAAATCTGTTGGAAAAAGGAAGTATTTTCCAAAAGGTTACAATCAGCTCAGCCAATTCAGATAAAACCGGAAAAAGAATTTCATTTAAACTGAAATTGGATATATAAAGTTGCGATCAATGATTTTCACAAGGCGATTTATGGAAAGAGTATACCGGTATCTTGACCGGAAATACAGCAAAAGGGAGCAGATAGGGCTTGCTGCAGCAGGAGTTACACTTCTGCTTTTTTTATTCTTTCAGGCAGTGATATCACCTGTGATCCATAAAAAGTCCCGTATGGAAGAGGAAATTGTCACTCGGAAAAAAGCATTGGTGGAAATGGCTGCTCTCAAAAATGAATTTGATCAATTGAAAAGAAATTCTGAATTATCGGAGCAGCATTTTTTACAGCGGGACAAGAAATTTACCTTGTTTTCCTTCCTGGATCAGTTGGCAGGACAGTCCGGCGTGAAAGAGAATATCAGTTATATGAAGCCAACCATATCCAAAAAGCAGGAGACAGGGCTTAAAAAATCAATTGTTGAGATAAAACTCAATAATATTACGTTGAATCAGTTGACATCCTATCTGCATGGAATTGAGACATCCAAAAATGTGGTTTTTGTAAAAAGACTTTCAATATCCAAGAAGGAAAAAGAGGATCGATTCATTACGGTTGTCTTGCAGGCAGAAACCGTGGAGTCCTGATAAACGGGTTTGAAAAGGAAAATGGGAAAAGCAAACACAAGATTACTGTATGCAGCCTATATAATCGGAGCGGGCATTTTTTTTCTGTACTATCTTTTTCCTTCAAAAGTTTTCAGTGATTATCTGAAATCGAAGATAGAACAGGCTGCACCGGATTTTATAATAACAATCGAAAATGTCAGACCCGTCTTTCCAATCGGGTTGAAGTTTGTCAATCTCAGTGTGGAAAACAAAGGGACGCCTGTGCTTGACGCACAGCGGCTTACGGTAACACCCGGGTTTTTCTCTTTATTCACTGGCAAAATAGCGGCTGATATCGATTGCGAGGCATATCAAGGGGTGATTGAGGCAACGCTCGATTTCAGAGGAAAAGATTTTATGGTCAGTGACGCGGAAGTGGAAATCAATCATGTTCAGATTGGCGACATCCTTTTTTTAAAGAATAGCATGCCACACGATTTGACAGGCTCACTGGATGGCCAGTTGAATTATGAAACAGGAGAGAACAATGAACAGACTGTTAAAAGTGATTTTGTTCTTTCAGATTTTGTAATTGAATTCTCCTCGCCATTTTATGGCCTTGAAAAAGTAAGCTTAAAAAAAATAGAGGCTGATTTCGAGTCTGATCGACGTGAGATCAAGGTAACCCGTTTTCTAAACAAGGGAGGAGATGTGGATGGCAGCATTTCCGGAACCAT
>CAMBQS010000325.1 GCA_945870015.1 Desulfocicer vacuolatum DSM 3385 | reverse complement strand
AATCCTCCGGCGATTGCGCCATCTATGGGATCTGTCCAGGATGCAATGGTAGTAAAGTAGATTGGTTTCCACAGACTGAACTCCGGATATGAATCATCCATACCATGACCTGTCTGGGAAAGCAGCCATTCAATGATCGATTTTTGTTTCATGCTTTCCGAACCTTCGGTATTTTTGTAGTGAAGTGTATCATCGATTATTCAACAGTTTTGATTACACCCGCATCATCGACCGGCAGCCGGAGGCTGATAACTGCAAAGGGGTTCCTGGGCAAGATAATCACCGGTTGCCTCAAAAGCGCGTGCCCGGCATCCACCGCAGACGCTCCGGAATCCGCACTTTCCGCACTTGCCCTTCAGGTTATCATAATTCCGAAGGGATTTGAAAATTTCAGAGTGGTTCCAGATATCCGCAAAAGAGGCTTTGGTCACATCCCCGCACTCCAGATCTAGAAATCCGCAGGTTTGAACAATTCCAGTATGGGAGATAAAACAAAAGCCGGTTCCAGCCAGGCATCCACGGGTAACCGCATCCAGACCATGGGTCTTGAAAGTGACCTCCTTGCCATCTTCCCTGGATCTCTGTCGCAATATCCGGTAGTAGTGAGGAGCACATGTGGCCTTGAGCTGGAGTGGATGTCGATCGCGCTGGTCATAGAACCAGTTCAGTGTTTCTTCATACTCCTTTGCGCTGATCTCCGTATCTACAATATATTTTCCACGTCCGGTCGGAACCAGAAGAAAAATATGATGGGCGACAGCTCCCAGTTCAACCGCAAGATCCATAATTTTCGGAATCTCAGCAAGGTTTGTTTTGGTGATGGTGGTGTTGATCTGGAATTCGATGCCTGCCTGTTTTGCGAATTGTATTCCCTGAAGTGCTCCGTCAAAAGCGCCCTCAACGCCCCGAAAACGGTCATGCACCTCCCTGGTTGCTCCATCCAGACTGATGCTGATGCGTTTGATACCGGAATCCGACATTTGTCCCGCTTTCTCTCCGGTAATCAGCGTACCGTTTGTTGCCATCACCATCCGCAATCCTTTCCGGGTGCCATAGGATGCAACATCAAAAATATCCGGACGCAGAAGGGGTTCTCCTCCGGTCAAAATGATAATGGGGTTTCCTACCTCTGCGATCTGATCCAGAAGTCGGAAGCATGCCGCTGTATCCAGTTCTCCCTGATAAGGTCCATTGGTTGCGGAAGCCCGGCAATGAATACAGGCCAGATTGCAATTTCGGGTGATTTCCCATGCGACCAGCCTGGGAGTAAATCCTTTTCCTTCTGAACGGGTCTGATGAGGATGTTCTTTCGGATGATTCATCTACTGCTGCTTCACTTTTCTTTCGGATGATTTTTTAACAGTTCTGCTGCTTCCAGGGCAAAATAGGTCAAAATCATATCTGCGCCGGCACGTTTGATCGAAGTCAGGGTCTCCATCATCACCTTCTTCCCGTCAATCCATCCCATTTTATCAGCCGCCTTCACCATGGCATACTCTCCGCTCACATTGTAGGCAGCGACCGGCAGATCAATCTCCTCCCGGATACGGTATATCACATCCAGATAGGAAAGGGCGGGTTTGATCATGATGATATCCGCTCCTTCCTCAATATCCATGGTCGCTTCCCGGATCGCTTCCAGTGCATTGGCCGGGTCCATCTGATAGGTTTTCCGATCCCCGAACTGAGGCGCGGAATGTGCTGCCTGCCGGAACGGGCCATAATATGCAGAGCAATACTTTGCTGAATAGCTCATGATCGGAGTATTGGGAAAATTATTTTCATCCAGTATTTCCCGGATCTCTGCAACCCTGCCATCCATCATATCCGAAGGCGCAACCATATCCGCCCCTGCCTTTGCATGAGAGAGAGCTGTTCTGGCCAGAAGATCCAGACTGGCATCATTATCAATGCTGTTCCCCTGCACAAAACCGCAATGTCCATGATCTGTATATTGGCAGAGACACACATCCGTGATGATCACCATATTGGAAAGCTTGTCCTTCAATGCCTTAACCGCTTTTTGAACAATTCCATCCTTGGCATACGCACTGGTTGCCAGCGCATCTTTTTTAGAGGGAATGCCGAACAGCATGATAGCGGGGATACCCAGATTTTCCGCCTCTTTTGCTGTTTTGATCAGGTTGTCAATGGAAAGCTGAAAGTGACCGGGCATGGAGGAGATGGGATTCTGCACTCCCTTCCCGTCAATGGCAAATAACGGCAGAATCAGGTCATCCACCGTCAAAACCGTTTCTCGAATCATTCTGCGGAAGGCATCATTCTGTCTCATCCGTCTGGGTCTATAATCGGGAAATATCATCTGTTTTTCCTTGTTTCTAAACTGTTTCTGAGATTTCTTCGTCCGTCAGGTAGCACGCCGGATCCGGAGCCCAGACATCTCCGGTAAGGGCCTCGGCACGAACCCGGAAATTCCCGCCGCAAATATCCAGCCACCGGCATGATGCACACCGGCCTTTGACATAGTTTTTCTTGTCTTTCAATTTCCCGAGAAGCGGTTCTGAAGTATCACTCCAGATTTCCGAAAACGGACGCTCCCGGACGTTGCCAAAGCTGTAATGCCGCCAGAATTGATCTGCGTGTACCGATCCATCCCAACTTACGCACCCGATGCCTCTTCCGGAACTGTTGCCTTCATTCATTTGAAGAAGTTCCAGCACTTCTTTGGCTCGCTCCGGATTTTCACCTAAAAGCCTCAAATAGAGATAGGGCCCGTCTGCATGGTTATCCACAGTCAGTACTTCCTTGGACAACCCCCGGTTATGCATCTCTCTTGTCCGGTCCATAATCAAATCAACTGCTCTTCGGGTTTCCGGATGGGTCAGATCTTCTTTCACCAGATCAGAACCACGGCCTGCATAAACAAGATGGTAAAAACACACCCGGGGAATATCCATCGTCTCCAGAAGCGTAAATATGCCGGGTATTTCATCCACGTTTCGCTTGTTGATCGTAAACCGGAGTCCGACCTTTATGCCTGCGTCCTGACAGTTCCGGATTCCTTCTATAGCGGCCTGAAACGCACCTTTCACTCCCCTGAAATGATCATTCACCTGTTCCATTCCATCCAGGCTGATCCCGACATAAGAAAGTCCGATCTCCTTCAATATCCTGGCCTTTTCCGGAGTGATCCGGGTTCCGTTCGTGGAAATGACCGCTCTCATCCCTTTTTCAACCGCATACGCTGCCAATTCCGGAAGATCCGCCCGGACAAGAGGCTCTCCTCCGGAAAACAAAAGAACCGGCACGCCGTATCCAGCCAGATCATCAATCAGTTTTTTCCCTTCAACTGTTGTCAGCTCATAATCTCCGGAATTATTATCTGCATGGGCATAACAGTGAACACACTTTAAATTGCAGTGTCTGGTAATATTCCACACCACTACCGGTTTTTTGTCTTTTGAAAATTGAAGCAAATGTGAAGGCAGGCATCCGGAATGGCGGCCGTATCTCAATGCATCCGAGGGTTCTACCGTACCGCAGTAAAGCTTTGAAATCCCGATCATCTATTTTATTCCTGAATTAACCAACAGAGTTGGTACTGTTTTATCGATATTCATTCTTTAAAAGCTTGCCAATATAAATATCCGGCTCCACCAGGGCTTCTTTGGTAATAAAAAATCTTGTTCTTCCGGTTTTTTCCTTTACAAGCTTCAGCCCATGATCGAAATCAATGGATATCTTTTTCGTAAACTGTTCAAAATCCAGCTTCCCGTTTACGATCTGTTCGATAATATAATCAATTGCATCATCCTCTAAAACAATATTGATATCCTGGCGGTTAAAAAAATAAAGCTCCAGCTTTTTCACTTCGTCATAATATTGTTTTACTTTCCGCAGGATATTTCCGATATCTGCAACGCTGCTACAATAGCAATCCGCAACAATATTGATCCTAGGATCGGTTAATGAAAAATTGTATTTATCACCAAGATTTTTGCGGTTCATGATGACGTATTGCGTAACTGATTCTTTTTCCAATTCGGAAATCCGGTCAAATTCATTTTGCCAATAGCTGTTTTTTTCCGGCTGTAACAGTTGCGGAAGATATTCTTCGGGTTTCTCAATCATGGAAAATGTAACTGGAAATTGTTTTACTACCGTAGAAGGCAGTTTGTTTTCAAAAACAAGCAGTGCCTCTTCAATTGCGCTCACAAGACCTCTTGCCCCGGTATTTTCCTGGAAAGCTGTTTTTGCAAGTTTTTCAAGTGACCGGTCTTCAAACTTCGCCTTGATGCCATATGCATGAAAATCAAGTTTCTTACCAAGAATAATCGGATTATTGGGATTCTTTAAAATATTATACAGATCTTCTTCCGTAAGTTTTTCAAAAACCGCTTTGACAGGCAGCCGCCCGATAAACTCAGATTCAAACCC
>CAMBQS010000324.1 GCA_945870015.1 Desulfocicer vacuolatum DSM 3385 | reverse complement strand
GAGGAAAAAAATTAACATCGGTGGAACTTTTGCTCATCTGTATAAACAAATGATATATTTAGTGATTTGATGGGATAAAAAAAGAGGAATCCCTTAGCCTGACGGCTATGCCCTTGAGGGGGGCTTGGGGGGTGTCTTGGTTTAGGATTTTGTTACACCCCCCTTAATCCCCCCTCAAGGGGGGAATCGGTTGAATAAGGATATTATTCCCAAATGCGATTACCCTGGAATCCACCCTTATATATTCCGGCTTCGCTTATACCAGTCTTCAACCTTGTCAAAGGCTTCAAGGGTTGCCCGAAACAATATCTTCAGGTCTACCGGTTTTATGAAATAGTCATCAAAACCCGCTTTGCGGCAAGCACCGAATTCAAATTGAGAAGCATATCCGGTTACGGCAAACAATATGGATAAAGGATACTTTTCCCGTATAAGTTTACACAGCTCCACTCCGGACATTTTGGGGAGTTTTAAATCCAGAAGCATGACAGGGTATTTTTCTTTAACCAGGATCGCCAAAGCTTCTTCTGCACTTGTCGCGCGTCGAACCGTGTATCCAGCCCTGTTAAACCCTTTTTTAAACACATCTATGACCATATTGTCATCATCAACAATCAGTACATTCCGGCTCAGCATCCAGTTCCCCTTTCATGAGAAATTCGTAAAAATCCGTATCCGATGCGAACATGTCATACAGTGTCACAATTTTTCTGAATGTTGAGCCAATTTCAAAAGTCTGTTGTTGTAGTTCCGGCGAAAAATAGACACGCAGTGAAGCGTAGCGCTATCCAGTATTTTCGGCTCTTTTCCGGGCACTGACTTTCGCCGGTGTGACGCTTTTTAATAGTTTTGAAATTGGCTCTGTTATTATAACAATTTCCGGTATTCAACAAAACGATTACTGACAACTGCAAGAGAGGCAGCATCCGGGTATTTCCCCATTTCTTCATTACATCTCTGAATCCGATCGGTCAATGGGGGATGTGTGGAAAACCAGGAACCTTCTTTTACCGCAGTTGCTTCCTTCTGTTTGAGCATATCCAGCACTCTGATAAATCCTTCCGGATTGTAGCCGGTCTGGTAAGCAAATGACATCCCGGAAAGATCGGCTTCAAACTCCATATCCTTATCCAGACCATGATCAAACAATACTGTCTGAAGATCACCAATCATGCTCTGGAATTTCTTTCCTTCTTCCCCCTTCATTTTTACAGTTGAAATCTTTCCGACACCCTCAAAGAACTTTGCCCTCTTGATTGCCTGCAGCGCATGTTTATGGCTGACATGAGCAACTTCATGAGCCAGAACGCATGCAAGTTCGGCCTCATTATTCATGGACTTGAGAAGCGCTGCGCTGACAAAAATGATCCCTCCGGGACAGGCAAAGGCATTGTAAATATTATTCTCCACAACGACAAAATAATACGGAATATCAGACCGCATTGAATTCTGAACAACCGCACTGCCGACAGTATTGACGTATTTCTGCACCAACTGGTTTTTGGAAGGTAGGCCATATCGCTGGAACCCTTCCAGGGCAAGGCTTTCTCCGATAGCGAACTCAGACTTGTAATCCAGGTCTGTCGCACTGGTTGCAATACTTCCAACCCCTTCGAATATGGTTTTTGCCCGTTGAATATCCTTTGATTTTTCTCCGGGATCGATCATTTTAAAAAGATCCAGCGCATAAGCCGGACAAGCCATGAGAAGGGTAAACGGACCGGCAAGCTTCAACAGATTGCGCCGGGTTTGATTGATTCCATCTTCAGGATGTGTAAATTGTTTTTTTATCATGGTTGGGTTACTCCTGATATTCTCCGATTTTGCCTTGTTTTAAAAACTGATCAATCTCCGTGGGAGAAACTTTTCTTTCAATCACTTTATCCAGTTCGTTTCTGTAAACCTGTGGTGTTCCATTCTGTTTTGCATACTCGGTTGCCTCCGGGGAGAGTCCTCTTATGCTTCTGGATGAATCTGTATTATCTGCCCGGATATTGCTTCCGGAAAGATCTCCCAGAAGACCTCCGACCGAACCGCCCTCTTCATTCCCTGGCGTTTTTTGAACCTCGGTTTCAGAGATTTTCCCACGATAGATCCATCCGGTCTTCCCGTCGGGCAGCTTTACCTGATACCATTTTTCCTGATAGGCAAGCACAGATAGTGGAGTGCCTTTGGAAAGCTCGGCAATGGTAGCAGAAGATGCTTTCACATCGGTTTTAAGCTTTGCCTTATCCGAAGCGACCCATATGGTGGAGGGGGGTTGACTGGCAAAAATAATGGTTGAGATAAAAAGAAAACCAAATAGCGTTAGAATACCTGTTTTTTTCATTGGAGTTCCTCGTTCAATTGACTGTTTTATAAATTTTAAAAGGCACTATATAGTAATATCCCAATTAATTCAAATGAAAATGGTATGGCAGGATAATGCAAAAAAAATACCTTCTATTCGTAATCCCCCACCAGGGTAAATGCTCCCCAATAACCCGGATGGGGATACCGGTTCCTGACATGCAGTGTTGAATATCGTAAACTGTCTGCTTTATTGTAGGTGGTATACCGGCGGTAAAATGTTTTGATCAAAAGAGCGGTGGATACATCGCTTACACGCCATAGACTGGAAACCACCGTGTGAGTTCCGGCATAGAAAAAAGCCCGGTTCAGTCCGATCACATCATCCCCGCCGGTCACCTTTCCAAGTCCGGATTGACAGGCACTTAATACAACCATATCCGCATTGATCTGCAACCCAAAAATCTCAGAAGCCTCCAGATTACCATCAAACTGTTTGGATTTTGATAGTTTAATGGCGGAAAACAATGGATTTATCGGATCAAACTCTCCATGAGAGGCAAGATGAATAATCCCGAATTTACCGGTATTTTTTGCAACCCATTCTTCGGAAGCTGTTTCTTTTGTTAAAACTGTAATATTGGGAAAACTCCATTGAATCGAGCCTACCTCATACTCTGAAAATGGAAGATCCAGAATTGGGTCGCCAAGATCCGGATTACCAATGGCAAGCACATTGACATTCTTTTGAGGCTGCCGTCTTTCCTTTGTATACTTCCAGACACTTGCACTTGGAAGATAAAACAGAGAATAATCATCAATCAGATATTTTTTCCCATCAAAGAGTGTTGCAAAAGAGAGATAATGCAGCGGACCATGGGGAATGATTCCAAGATTTTTAATCCCGCTTAATCGTGAAAACAGTTGTTCGATCAGGAGGGAATAAAGGGTTTTGGACATGGTTTCAAACGGTTCCAGGTTTTGAATGGCACGACGATATTCCAGTATATCCTCCCCCATTTTTTTCCGGTTTATTGGCAGACGGAAAAGCATCATGGGGGATGAGGCAAGGGCCGGATCATCCTTCTTTTGGATCAGCCAGCAGAATATCTCATCTTCCAGAACATAATAGGAAAGAAGCGCCGTTCCCGGATCAAGGGATTCCTGCAACTGATCTGCCTTCAACAGCGTTACGGAAACCATGGACGAAAGCTGCGGATTTTTGGACTGCATTTCAAGCAGTACATTCTGGTATTCATGTTCAAGTTCCGTACGTGTTTTTTGATAAACCTTCCGTTCTTCAGCTTCCGCAGCCTGCGCGATCAGGGATTTGATTTCATCCAGACGGGCCCGGATCTGTTTCTGTTTGTCATAAAGCTGCTGGTCTTCTTCATGATGAAGGGTCAACGGGCGGTTTCCCAGAAGATCAATGAAACTCCTGGCCCTGGATCGCTCTGCGATTTCAAATGATTCCTCTATTTTTCCTCTGTCTGCCAATAGCCGGACAAGTGTCTCATACACCATAAACTTGTTATCCGAAAATGACTCCTTGAGCTGTTCGATCTTAATATCCGCCCGCATGACCTCAATCACATCAATAGCATCCCGGAGTTGATTCTCTGCTGTTACCGGATCAACACTCAGGTTGAGCTGGGCAAGGCCATAGACCGCCCGCCATTGGGTTTCCAGAAGATTCATTCCAGCGGCAAGAGATAAGGCTTGTTCATATGCCTTTTTGGCATCACCCGGCCGATTCGCTGCCCGGAAGGCATCTGCAAGCCCAAGAAGGGCTTTGGCCTCGTTGATTTTATTTCCGATTTCGTTGGATTTTTGGGCGGACATTTCAAACAAAGGTATTGCTTCTTTGACCTTGTCCATTTTTAAAAGGGTCAGTGCTTTATTCCGGAGATCATAAGCAATCGCCCATTTGGATTGCAGCTTCTCATCAATCGAAAGCGCCTTGTCAAATGTTTCAATCGCTTCCGGATACCTTCCGGTTTCCCGTAACACCAGCCCGATATTGTTCAGCGTGCTGGCGATTTCATCCTTACGGTTCGGATTTGAATTTGCAATTTCAAGCGCTTTTTCAAGTTCAAATAAAGCTTTCTGATGGTCACCAAGCGTCCACCAGATCAAACCGGATG
>CAMBQS010000323.1 GCA_945870015.1 Desulfocicer vacuolatum DSM 3385 | reverse complement strand
ATACAAATTAACACCAAAGAATCGGCTTTTTACACACACAAGGAACTGTTATGAAGCACCAGCCGGGGCCTGGAAAGGCTCCCCTTTTGCTAATGGTTATAACATATTGATATCAATTAATTTATCCCTTAGCCTGACGGCTATGCCCTTGAGGGGGGCAGGGGGGGTGTCTATCTTTGTGTTACACCCCCCTAACCCCCCTCAAGGGGGGAATTGGTAAATTCTGTTGCCCTCAAGGGTGGAATTGGTAAATTCGGTTGCCCTCAAGAGGGGGAATTGGTAAATTCGATTACCCTGAACCGACTCACGGATTAACCGATTTATATTCTGCCGACATTATACAACCGCAAACTATTTGTAACCACCGAAATACTACTACAAGCCATTGCCAGTGCAGCCAGAATTGGGTGAAGCTCCCGTAGAAAAACCGGCACAGAATCAAAAGGCGCCAGCACACCGGCAGCCACCGGGATCAGAATGAGGTTGTAGACAAAAGCAAAAAAGAGATTCTGTTTGATGGTCTGCATGGTTTTCCGGCTGATCTGTATGGCATCCGCCACATTGACCAGACTTCCGCCTGCGAGAATCACATCTGCGGTTTCAATGGCCACATCGGTTCCGGTTCCAATTGCAAATCCCACATCCGCCTTTGCAAGTGCAGGCGCATCATTGATGCCATCCCCCACCATGCCGACCTTTTGACTGCTATCCTGAATCTTTTTTATGGAAGCTGCTTTCTGATCCGGCTGAACCCCGGCAATCACTTCACGAATATTCACACTGGAAGCAATCGCCTGCGCGGTCTGTGGATTGTCACCGGTCAGCATGACCACATTCAGATTCATATCCCGAAGCAACTGAACCGCTTTCCCGGAATCCGGTTTCAGGGAATCAGAGACCGCGATCAGACCGTAAAGGACGTTGTCTGTAACAACTGCCATCACGGTCTTGCCCTGTGCCTCAAGCTCATGGATCTGACGGGAAACAACCTCTTTGCCTGTCCCGATATTATTTCCCATCTCCGCAAACCAGGATGGTTTTCCAATCTTCACAACTGCACCGTCAATCCGGGCATGCACCCCCATCCCGCCAAAGGCTTTAAAATCATTCAATTGGGACAGCTCAAGTCCCTGCTCTTCCGCATATTGAACAACAGCCCTGCCAAGAGGGTGTTCCGATCCCTTTTCAACCGAAGCCGCAAGCTGAAGAAGCTGTCTTTCGGATCCACCGCTTTCGGTCAGTGGAATCAGATTCACGACTGCCGGTTTTCCCATGGTGATGGTCCCGGTTTTATCCAGCACAATGGTGTTCAGCTTTGCCGCTGTTTCCAGTGCCTCACTGTTTTTGAACAGAATTCCTTTTTCCGCGCCGATTCCGGTACCGGCCATGATGGCCGTCGGCGTTGCCAGCCCCAATGCACACGGGCATGCAATGAGAAGTACCGCCACCAGCCGGATCATGGCAGACAGAAAATCATCCTGGATATACCACCATGACAGAAACGTGATCAGGGCGATAACCATGACCGAAGGGACAAAAACCGAGGCGACCCGGTCTGCCAGCGCCTGTATCGGAGCCTTGCTTCCCTGGGCTTCCTGTACCATCCGGATAATCTGCGCCAGGGCTGTATCCTTTCCCACTCGTCCGGCTGTAAAAATAATGCGTCCCTCTCCGTTGATGGTTCCGCCGGTCACCGTGTCATCCATCTTCTTATCCACCGGAAGCGGTTCACCGGTCAGCATGGATTCATCCACGGTTGTCTCCCCGGACAAAACGATCCCATCCACCGGAATCCGTTCGCCCGGACGGACAACCACAATATCGCCTACTTCCACGCGGGTCAAAAAAACTTCCTTTTCAGCGCCGTCTATCAGGATGACCGCATGTTTCGGACGAAGACTGATCAGCTTCCGGATCGCACCGCCGGTTTTACCCTTGGTACGGGATTCAAGCATTTTGCCCAGCTTGATCAGGGTGATGATCATTGCCGAAGTCTCAAAATAGACATGCCCGCCCAGTTCCGGTAAAATCAATATGGTCAGCGAGTAGAAGTAGGCCACCGAAGAGCCCATGGCAACCAGGACATCCATGTTCGCACTTCCGTTGCGAAGGCTTTTTATCCCACCGGTATAATAATCCCATCCAGTATAAAACTGCACCGGGGTTGCCAGCAGCAGGAACAGCCAGTTCACCCAGGCAGCATGGCTCCACATTCCGATCAGGGAAAAATCCCTTCCCATGCTCATCAGGAAAAGAGGAAGTGCAAACGAAACGCCGGTCACGAATTTCCGGGTCTGATCCTGGATTTCCGCTTCCCGCGCTTCCTTTTCAAAATCCTCCCCTGTCTCCAGATCATCGGAAAGAATCATGCTGAAACCGGCTTTCCGTACAGCCGATGCAATATCATCGATGCTTGTTACTGACGGGATGTATTCCACGGAAAGTCTTTCGGATGCAAAATTGACAGCCGCTTGAATCACGCCGGGCAGCTTCTTTCCGACCACCCGCTCAATCGTGGCCGCGCAATTGGCGCAGGTCATGCCGGTCACCGGAAATTCTGCCCGGTGTTTCGGAACATTGAATCCGGCGGCCTGAATCTGTTGGATAATATCATTGATCCGGATCTGCTTTGGATCCAAACGGATCATGACCTGCTCGGCTGCAAAATTGACGGAAACCTCCTGAACACCGGCCAGCTTCTTTACGCTTCTTTCAATGTTCAGCGCACAATTCGCACAACTCATTCCGGTGATGGGTATGGTGATGGTTTGCATTTACGTTTCCGCAGGGTAGTTTATCTCCTGCAATAGCGCCTTAATTCCTTCCAGTGTGGCAGGCTTCTCATATTGAACATGGATCTCCTTTATTGCCGGATCTCCTTCTACGCGGATGACTCCATCCATTTCACTCAATTCATTTTTGATGGACTGGACACAATGACCGCAGGAAATATTGGGGATTGAAAATATATGTTTTTTCATGAACCTTACCTCATTCATTTGTTTTTTGTCTATCCGATTCCAACTTCACGATGGAAAATTTTATTTCCTGAGTCACAGCAAGGATAGCACTTTCTGCAATTTCAACGGATCGTATTTCCGGCGGATGATCGGCCCGTCCTTTTCAATCCCCAGTCTTTCCGTAAACGAAGGCGTCTTTTTCTGGTAGAGAATGCCTGTGGGTATTCTGTCTCCCCACAGGAAGGAGAGTTCCAGGGCTTTTTGAAAATCATCGGTTCTGTGGTTTTCCTGTTCAAGATCGTACACCCGTTTTTTGTACCAGGAATGGGTGTTCAGCTTGTTGAAGGAAACACAGGGCTGTGCAATATCAATCAGTGAAAAACCCGGATGCCGGATGCCTGCCTGAATCAACTTGCTTAATTGTTTCCCGTCTCCGGAAAAACCGCGTGCAACAAATCCTGCTCCCAGGGACATGGCAACGGCCAGGGGATTAAAAGATTCTGCAATAACGCCGTGCGGCTGCGTCTTGGTCACCATGCCGACATCGGATGTCGGTGAAGCCTGGCCCTTGGTCAGGCCATACACCTTGTTGTTATGCACCAGAAGCGTCAGATTGACATTTCTCCGGATCGCATTCATGAAATGATTTCCGCCTTCTCCGTAGCAATCCCCGTCTCCGGAATTAACAACAATGGTCAATTCATGATTTGCCATTTTTGCTCCGGTGGCAATTGCAAGGGCGCGGCCGTGAAGGGTATGAAACAGATTGCATTTCAGGAAATGGGGTGTTTTAGCAGCCTGCCCGATACCGGAAATCAGAAGCAGCTTTTCAGGCGGCAGATCCAGAGCTGCAAAAGCTTCTTTCATGGAAGACAAAATCCCGAAATTACCGCATCCCGGACACCAGTTGTTCTCATATTCACAGTCAAAATCTTGAATGGTTACCATGATCCTTCTCCCTATGATAGATATCTCTTCACTCTGTCCACGATTTCACTCGGGAAAAACGGCCGCCCGTCATATTTGAGTATGGCTCCACTATGGGCGATTCCGGTCTGTTCACGGATCAGTCTTCCGAGCTGTGCCGTGGAATTCTGCTCGACCACGAAAAAACGGCTGCATTTTTCCAGAATCTTTGTGACAGCTTCCACCGGGAAAGGCCACAGATCCGTCATATGAACAGACCCGACACTCAACCCTTGTTTCCGCAGCAGATCCGCGCTTTCCCGGATGGCCCCCTTGCTGGAACCCCAGCCCACCAGAAGGATATCACTCTCTCCATGATCGGTTTCCGGGGGAAGCATCTCTGAAAGCATGGCCGGCCATTTGGCATTCCGTTTGTTCATCATGCTGATCCGGTCTGAATCGATTTCCGAGGTGTGCCCGTCTTCCCTGTGCTCGTTTCCGGTAGCAATTACCAGTGCCTTTCCATTACAGGGCAACGCTCTGGGCGAAACTCCAGAATCGGTTACGGCAAATCTCC
>CAMBQS010000322.1 GCA_945870015.1 Desulfocicer vacuolatum DSM 3385 | reverse complement strand
TCCATTACCGTTGACCAGCAGATGAAACGCTATAAAGTCCCGTGCATTGCATTTGTGAATAAATGCGACCGGAATGGTGCCAATCCATTTCGCGTCATCGATCAACTTCGTGATAAACTGGGTCACAATCCAGTTTCCATGCAGATACCGATCGGTCTGGAAAACGATCTTGAAGGCGTTATTGATCTGATCAACATGGAGGCCATTTACTTTGATGGAGACAACGGTGAAATTCTCCGGGTAGAAGAAATCCCTGAAAAATTGAGAGCTCAGGCAGCGGAAAAGAGAGAAGAGATGATCGACAAGGCTTCACTTTTTTCAGATGATTTGACAGAGGCGATTCTCGAAGAAAAGGAAATCTCCCCGAAATTGTTGCTTGACGCCATTCGAAAAGGAACCCTGTTGCGCGCCGTTACTCCTGTATTCATGGGGTCTGCCTATAAAAACAAAGGTGTCCAGCCCCTGCTGGATGCAGTAAACAATCTGCTCCCCTGCCCGGCGGATATACAAAATGAAGCCCTTGATATGGATAATGATGAAATGACTGTCATTCTGTCAACGGATCCGGATAAACCGGATGTTGCATTGGCTTTCAAATTGGAAGACGGCCAGTATGGGCAGCTTACCTATATCCGCGTATATCAGGGAAAACTCGCAAAAGGTTCCACTGTTGTCAATGTCCGGACCGGCAAAAAAATTAAAATTGGAAGGCTTGTCCGGATGCATGCAAACCAGATGGAGGATATCGAGACAATCTCTGCGGGCTATATCGGTGCAATTTTTGGTGTGGACTGTGCATCAGGAGATACCTTCGTAAGTCCGGAAATCAATTATTCAATGACATCCATGTATGTTCCTGAACCGGTAATTTCTCTGGCCATTATCCCGGAAGACAACAAATCCCAGATCAATATGTCAAAAGCCTTGAACCGTTTTACCAAAGAAGATCCAACCTTCCGGAGCTATGTCAACGATGAAACCGGCGATACCATCATCGAAGGCATGGGAGAACTGCATCTTGAGGTATATGTTGAACGAATGCACCGGGAATATAATGCAAAGGTGTCAACCGGTCAGCCCAGGGTTGCATACCGGGAAACCATCACCAAAAGAGCGGAATTTAATTATGTCCATAAAAAACAGACCGGAGGGTCCGGCCAGTACGGACGTATCGCCGGATATATGGAACCTTGTTTTGATGAAGAATTTATTTTTGAAAATAAAATTACCGGCGGCTCCATACCCACACAGTATATACCTGCATGTGAAAAAGGGTTCCGGCTGTGTTTGAAAAAAGGGCCAAAACTGGAATTTCCCGTTACCGGCGTGAAAGTCGCCATCACAGACGGGGCATCACATTCGGTTGATTCATCGGATATGGCTTTCCAGGCAGCCGCCAGGGGTGCCTTTCTCGAGGGATACAACAAGGCAAATCCGGTTATTCATGAACCGATTATGAAGGTTTCGGTGGAAACCCCGACGGAATTTCAGGGGCCTGTGATGGGATCTTTGAATCAGAGACGGGGTATCATAGAAGGTTCTCAGGAAGACGGGCCTATGAGTGTAATTGAAGCGCAGGTGCCTTTATCGGAAATGTTCGGGTATTCAACGGTCATCCGATCTCTGACGCAAGGGAAAGCACAGTTTACAATGGAGTTTGCAATATATAAACAAGTCCCCAAACCCATTTCGGAAGAACTGATCAAACAGAAAAACCAAGCAAAAGATAAAAACAAACAGGCAAAGTAATCAATCGAAACAATACAGGAGCAATAAAATGCAACATGTAAACCATATTGAGGTCAATCAACTGAAATGGCTTGGATACTCGACAGACAATATACTTCCGGATGGTGGTTTTGGCGCTGTTCTGGCTCGTGCCGGTGTTGGAAAAACATCCCTGCTGGTTCAGATTGCATTAAATTCCATGATCCGGAAACAGCCTGTGCTTCATATCAGTCTGGATTCTCCGGTAAAAAAAATCAATCTCTGGTATAAGGAGATCTTTCAACTGATGGTTCAGGAATTCAAGGTTGATCAGGAACGGGAGCTTTGGGAAATGATCCTGCCCTACCGGTTCATCCTCACCTTGAAAGTGGATAAGTTCAGTGTCGCGAGACTGGAAGAAAGGGTAAAAGATCTGATCGGTCAGGAGATTTTTTCGCCCCGCATGATCATCATTGACGGGCTTCCATTTGACGAACCGGTCAAAGACACCCTTCTTGAACTCAAGCCTTTTATCAAAAATCTGAATGCCCATGCCTGGCTTACGGTACGAACGCACCGGCACGAACAACCCGGCCCGGATGGATTTCCGATCCAGATAACCGATGTAAAAGATCTTTTCGACACCATCATTCAACTTCATCCAGATGGTGAACAGATCTGTATCCAGAATTTGAAAGGTGGCTCAGGAGAAGCTGATATTGCAAAGCTTGTGGTTGATCCTTCTACGATGCTGATAAAAAAAATATAGTGCGGCCGAAAGACCCGGCATAGATATCATAACGAATAAAACTTTGCTTTTTTAAAGAATCATGGATTGTTCCATCAGACCGTTTGCATCCTGCAAGGAAGAAAGGCAGACGGCCTGAATTTCATAGCTCATAGTCTATGGCTCGGGCCGAAAATTTTTTTTGTTTAAACGGCCGATACTTTTTTCCGTCAGGCTCCCCAGATACAGATAATCGGCGGCTTCGCGGGCGCTGCTGATCATGGGATAACCGCCGTCCGGATCCTGCAGGTTGTAGATCACCTGCCCATCTTGGTTGATGGCAATGACATGACTGTAGTCTTTCGGTCCCGGACGCATAAATCCGGGCAGCCCTGCTCCGATGGATCGTATGGTCGGGGATTCCGACAGGCTGTCGACCATTCCCACGCGGGGGGATACCAGCGCGATCCAGAACAGACCGTTCATGCCGGTAGTAATGTTATCCGGGAAACCCGGCAGTGCCTCCAGAATGTAATCGTGCCGACCTTTTTTTTCCCCGGCGATCCAGTAGCGAATAATACGATAGTTTGTTGTTTCGCTCAGCAGCACAAACTGCTGGTCATGGCTGACGGCGACGCCGTTGGCAAAATTGATTCCGGTCAGCAGTGTTTCCACCTGCCCGGTATCCGGATGATAGCAGAGCAGCCGTCCGTGCCCGCCGTGTTCCATCGTATCTATAACGCATGCTTCCAGCGTGCCGCCGAATTCCCTGGCTCCGAATTTGGTGCTTGCATCGGAAAAAAAGATGCGTCCATCATCTGCCACATCCGCATCGTTCGCATACCGGATGGGAATACCGCCGGCTTCGGTGGCCAGCTCTGTCACGACGGCATCCGGACTGACGGACAGCAGACCGCGATATGCATCCGCTACAATCAGGTTGCCGGATTTGTCGAAAACGATCCCCAGCGGTCTTCCACCGGTTTCAGCCCATACCGCAGGTCGGGAACAGTCCGGTTCCATGCGGACGATCTTTCCGTTGAGGGTGGATGCATAGATTCGTCCTTCGGCATCCACAGTAATGCACTCGGGCCCTTCCTCTCCACCTAATGAAAAGTGTTCGACGGCTTTCAGAATCTCATTTTCCGCATAGACACCCGTATAACCTGGATTGATCGGCGCTTCCCATGAAACCGGCTTTACCACACCGCTGCATCCGGTCAAGCCAATCAGAATCAACAAAGACGCAATAATAGCCCAAAAACAAAATCGATTGTTCATCTCAGACTGCCTCCTTTTTGCAGGTACACTGCTATGAATCTGTTTTGCATTCCTCAAGCGGCTTTATCCGTTCCAGAAAATCACCAACCGCCTGATACACCCTCTCACAGCCTTCTCCCAGAATGATACCATGCCGTTTTAAATTAACCACCAGATATTCCTTCTGCTCCGAACCAAGAAGTTGAAAAATTCTTCTGGACCCATCCGGATTCACTACTGGATCACGGTTTGACTGGATAATCAGCGCCGGGATCTTGATATTCTCAAGTTTACCCTCAATAGAATCCATCAGCCTTCCTAGTTCCAGAATACCTGCAACCGGATTCCGGGTATAGTTGATATGCGGATTTTCAGGATTGTTGACCACGAATTCTTTTTTTGCAGATTCAAAACTGACCCTGTTCATCAGCCAGTTCCAGAGGTTTACAGCCGGAACAAATCTGGCTGAAAAGTCCTGAAGCTTTAATGGCGGAGAGATTGAAAAAACCCCATTCACATCCTCTACACGGGAACACAGGTCTAAAGCCAGACCTGCTCCTGTGGAAAAACCGCCGACCACGACATTCCTGCAATTGTTCCGCAGAATGGCATACCCTTCTTCAACGCATTCGACCCACTCCATATAGTTTCTTGTGGCAAGATCATCCGGTGAAGTGCCATGTCCTTTCAACCTGGGTGCATATACGCGATATCCGACATTGCTCAGATACTCGGCAAGTCCTCTTACTTCCAATGGCGCGGCCATATATCCGTGGAT
>CAMBQS010000321.1 GCA_945870015.1 Desulfocicer vacuolatum DSM 3385 | reverse complement strand
ATCGGGATGGAATGTTGATCATCAAGAGATTTCAGGATCAGAATGGGTGTGTTGGTGGCCTGATCCAGGGTGAGGCCTGCAATTGTCACTTCATGCAGCATAATGTTCTCCTTTTATATCCTGAGATGATATTCCGGGATCAACCGGGTCTCCCCACAATGAATGGGACAGGGCTCTTGTGATTTTAATGTGGATGATCTCTCCGGGAGTCAGAAAATGGCCGGACAGGGGATTTCCCTTCCAGAGAAAATTGACAATCTTGTTGGTGGATGTTCTTCCGGTATATTGATTTTCATCTGCTTTGCCCGCAACCCCGGTTGCACAAACCCAAGGTTCGGTTTCCGTATTTTTTTTGCTGCGTCCTTCCACCAGAACGGTCTCGATCTTTCCCACATGGGTTTGGTTTTTTCCCCGTGTATAGGTTTCCTGAAGGTTCAGGAGCTGCTGCAACCGCTCTTTTTTGACCATCTCACTGACTTTTTCCGTGAAATGGACAGACGGAGAGTGGGGCCGGTCTGAATAGCAAAAGGCAAACAGTCCATCAAATTCAACTGTTTTCATCAGATCCAGCGTGTCCTGAAAATCCGCATCAATTTCACCGGGAAAACCCACAATCATGTCCGATGTGATAGCAATATCCGGGCAGGCGAGGCGCAATTTTTCAATTTTTTCCAGATACAGCTCCCGCGTATATTTCCGGCTCATTTTTTTCAGAATGTTGTTGGACCCGGACTGGACCGGAAGATGGATATGGTTGCATAACCTGTCCAGACGGGAAAAACAGTGAATCAGATCATCTGAAAGATCTTTGGGATGGGATGTGGTAAACCGGATCCGGGAGATACCGTCGATACAATTCACCTTTTTAAGGAGTTCGGGAAATGAGCACAGACCTTCTTTTTTCCCATAACTGTTTACATTCTGACCCAGAAGGGTGATTTCACGCATGCCGGAATCTGCATATGCCTTGATTTCATTCAGGATCTCTTCCGGGTCCCGGCTGATCTCTCTTCCCCTGACATAGGGAACAATGCAATAGGTGCAGAAATTGTCGCACCCGCGCATGATGGTGACAAAGCCGCTGACAGGCGTACTTGTTCCGGTTGTGGATGGAAGGATCGGTTCAATGAAGGTGGCAAACTCGATATCCACAATCTTCCCGCGATTTTTTTCGATTTCGGAAATCCGGGCAGGCAGTCTTCCCACAGCATGGGTTCCAAACACAATATCCACAAAAGGAGCCCTTTTGAATATGGCTTTTCCCTCCTGCTGGGCAAGGCATCCGCCGACACCGACGATCAGCCTGGGGTTTTCCTTTTTCAGGGCAGTCAGACGGCCCAGGAAACTGAATGCTTTCTGTTCCGCCCTTTCACGCACCGTGCAGGTGTTGACAAGGATCAGATCCGCTTTTTCCATGCCGGCGGTATGATCATACCCAATGGCCTGAAGACCTGCTATGATCCGGCTGGTATCATACACGTTCATCTGGCATCCAATGGTATGGATATATACATATTTATGGTTCATAGGTTCAACTCATACCCTTCAGAAGACAAGAAATCAACCTTTTCGATCATGATTTCATCTTTCAGCCCCTTCAGGATCGTTTCAGTTTCCTGCCGGCAGCCGGGTGCGGTGGTCACAGAGATAATCCCCTGTTTTGCATCCACGGTACTGATCACGGCAAGCCCGTCATACGCTTCAAAGATAAAACGTAAAAAAGATATTTCCCGGCGGTTAATGCGGTAATACTCGGTGGTGGTCTTCAAAATTTCTGTCTGTTCCTCTGTCGCGATATGATAAATCGGGTTACGGCATTCATTTGCGTTGATGATTCTGAAGAGTTTGTCAAAGGACTCCATCTGAAAAAACAGGCAAACCGGAAAATCTTGGAAAAATATACCATTAACAACTTTGCCTTTTCAACAGAAAAAAGAGACTTTCATTTTTTTCAGTTGTCGGAAAGCAATGAATAGGATAAACCGTAGCTTATGGAAAAACTGTGGAAAATCCTGACGCCGGACCAAGGCATGGTGAACCGTATCTGCCGGAGATTGAATTGCAGCCCGGTAATGGCCACGATCCTTGCCAACCGGAATATCATGTCATCAGAGGATCTTTCTGCTTTTTTCGATTCTTCCTTTCAGCAGATCGGTTCTCCTTTCTGCGTTCAGGACATTGAGGTCGCTGCGGCCAGAATCTGCGAGGCGGTCAAAACCCGGGAAAGGATATGGATTTTTGGAGATTATGATGTTGACGGGATCACGGCAACGACCATGGTGTATCAGTTTCTGAAAGATGCAGGTGCCGAGGTTTCCTATTACATCCCGCACCGTGTCCGGGAGGGGTATGGGATGCGGCTGCATCATATTTCCGATATTGCCATTCCAAATCAGATCCAATTGATCATCACCGTAGACTGCGGCATTTCCAGTCATGAGGCGATCCAAGCGGCAAATGCATCGGGAATGGATGTGGTGGTAACCGATCACCACAGGATAACCAATTCGTTACCGGATGCCCTGGCGGTCATCAATCCGGACAGAATGGATTGTGATTCCGGACTGGAGCATCTGGCAGGAGTCGGGGTTGCGTTTTATCTGCTGGTTGCTGTCCGGAAACAGTTGCGGGATCAGAATCACTGGAGTCATTATCCGGAGCCGAACCTGAAAGAGATGTGCGATCTGGTGGCGCTCGGAACCATTGCGGATCTGGTTCCTCTGGTTGCGGAAAACCGGATACTGGTAAAAAAAGGCCTTGAGGTGATGAATGCTGGGAAGCGGATCGGAATCAAGGCGCTGATCGATACATGCAACCTCGGGAAAGACCGGATTGAAACCGGAGATGTTGCATTCCGGCTGGCCCCCCGTTTGAATGCAGCCGGAAGAATGCGGCATGCGGATCTGGCGGTTCAGCTTCTCATGGCCCAGGATGTTGGATCTGCGGTCAATGCTGCAAGGGAGCTTGGAGAACTGAACCGCAGCAGGCAGATCATTGAAAAAGAGATTATAGAGGATATTGACCGGTATATTGCGGATTACCCTAAGCTTCTTGAAAAAAAGACCATGGTTCTTTCCCATCCAGACTGGCATGTCGGACTTCTGGGGGTTGTGGCTTCCAGGTTGGCAGACCGCTATTACCGTCCGGTAGTGCTGTTTTCGGAAAAGAGATTGCCCTGGAAAGGATCTGCACGGAGTATCCCTGGGTTTGACTTGCATCAGGCACTGGATTCCTGTTCCAATCTGCTGGAAGCCTTCGGCGGGCACAAGATGGCCGCTGGATTGAGCGTGAAGCCGGATCAGTTCCGGGCTTTCAAGGATGAATTTGAAAGCACCGCAGAAAAGATGATTCATCCGGAAACCGCGAAACCAACCATTCTGATCGATCAGGAGCTGAATCTGAATCAGGTGACCGACCGGATCATCGAGGAGCTGGATTCCCTCCAGCCTTTTGGCAAAGAGAATCAGGAGCCCCTGTTCATGGCCCGGAATGTCCAGATTCATTTTTCTTCACAGGTTGGAGACAACCATCGGCGCCTGCGCCTCGGTCACTCAAGCGGAAAACTGTTGAATGGAATTCATTTTAATGCCGGTCCGGAAACCATGAATGCTGCAAAGTTTGATAAAATGGCTTTCCGTCTTCGATGGAATCACTGGAACGGCAAAAAGACCGCCCAGGTCATTGTTGAGGATGTGGACTTGCAGCAGTAGGATGGTGCGGAGTTTCAGGAACACGAAAACAGGTAAAGCAATATATGGCGGAACAACTTTGGGTGGTTTATCTGGTTCAATGTTCCGATCAATCTCTATATTGCGGAATAACGAACAACCTGAAAAACCGTTTGGCAGCGCATAATTCAGGTAAAGGAGCCAGATATACAAGATATCGGAGACCGGTAACATTGGTCGCAACCAGTTCCGGAATGACAAGGAGCCAAGCACTTCAACTGGAATACCGGGTGAAGCAGGTGCCTTCCAGCCGGAAACAACATGAACTTACAAACAGAAAGGATGAAATGGTCATGTCAATCACAAATGAGTTAGTCGATGCGGTATTGAAGCAGATCAAATCTCTCACCAACACAATTGAAAAAATGATTACAGGATCCAGCAAACCAGCAAAGGCATCCAAGAAAAAAACGACCAAGAAGAAAACAGCAGCCAAAAAAAAGGGCGCGGCCAAGAAAGCACCGGCAAAGAAGTCTTCCGGGAAAAAAGCAGCCGGGAAAAAATAGCGAAGAAGGATTGAACGGGAAAAAGCACAGGTAAGGATTGTATTTACGCTATCTGTGGTCTTTGGTGATTTTTTCGCGGTTGTATAGCGTATTCATCCGGGGATAGCTTCGTTAACTTGAGCGGGGTGCATAACGCCCTTTATATTTTTAATAAAAAAATAAAAATGCAAAGGGCGTCCCCGTCTCCCAAGGGCGTCCCCGTCTCCCGTTCGCGGTCATCAATCCGGATCGAATGGATTGTGAATCCGGCCTG
>CAMBQS010000320.1 GCA_945870015.1 Desulfocicer vacuolatum DSM 3385 | reverse complement strand
TTCCGCCGGCTTTCACTTTTTCGCCGGGAGTGCGCATCCATTTTGATGGCACAGATAACATCAGCCCAAGTGATGAAGGAACAATGGGAAAATTTATCGCCTATATATACCATTATCAGGGAACACCTGATCCCGATGATAGGTCGTGTTATGGGATTTTTCGAAGAGGTGTTCTGGTTACCATTGATGAAGCGAGTACTACCCATGAACACATCCTTTATTAGCAGGTTTTTGTAAACCATAAAAAAATGTTTACTTCCCTCCATGAAACTGCTAATTCATACTGCCCAAGGATTGGAATAATGATTCCGTTCATGAAGTTGATGTATTCTACTGATTCATATCGTGTTCAATTTTTAAGGAGAAAATCAAGGTGCTGATCAAAAAAATCGTTTTCGTATGTTTGCTGTTTTTCTTTTTCACAACTAATGCTTTTTGTGAGATGGCTGGTCTTGAGTTGAATGTCAACACATCGGATGTGGAAGGAAAATTTGAATTTATTCTTCCTCACTATGACATGAATATTATGCCGGGCGCTGGTATTTTATACAGCGACGATCGCTATTTGATCTCAAATGTAAATCTTTCCGTCCGTGACCAGGTCTTTATGCCGGCACTGTCCCTGGGTCTTGGATTCAAGGGGATATTCGGGACTGCTGAAAAACCCGACAACAACGGAGACTATGACGCAGGAGCATTGGGTTTCCTTCTGGTCGGAGAATATGATTTCAGAAAAGATTTTACAACCGTGCCTATCAGTCTTGTGGCCATGCTTTCCGGCGCGCCTGACCCCTTATGCCTTATGGATACGGACAGATTCTTTGACTTTTCCTTTACGGTTTATGGTCACATCATTAAAAACGCATCGGTACTGGCCGGCTACCGGCATCTGAATTTTCGTTTTGGAGAGAATGCAGATGAGAAAAAAGTGATTGATAACGCAGTTTATATCGGATGCAAACTCCATTTTTAATGAGTCGTATTGAAGGTGGAATGATCAAGCGTCTGCCTCGTCATCCGTAAAAGCCGAATTGCGGTGAAAGGTTTTTGAATAAAATCATAGCCTGGCTCCAGTATCCCCTGTTTGCTGATAATCTGATTACTGTACCCGGACATATATAGTACTTTCGTGTCCGGGCAGATTTTATGTATCCTGTTCACAATCTGCAGGCCGCTCATCTTCGGCATCATCACATCGACGATCAAAAGATCGATATGGATCTTGCTCTCTTTACAGATTGCGAACGCTTCCTTCGCAGTAGAGGCTTTTAAAACATGATACCCATACATGCTCAATGTTTCCGATGTTGATTCAAGCACGCCTGAATGGTCTTCAATAACAAGGATCGTCTCTGTGCCGGAAAGCTGTTCCGGAAACAGAGGGGATGAATCCGTTGTCCTGTTTTTTTGATCAGAACATGGAAAATAGATGATAATGGTTGTCCCTTTTCCAGGCTCACTCTCGACAACGATATGACCCTTGCACTGAGTGACAATCCCATACACCGTTGACAGGCCTAAACCATCACCCTTTCCCTGTTCTTTTGTGGAAAAAAAAGGCTCAAACATCTGCTCTTTTATTTCCTGTGTCATCCCGATTCCAGTATCCGTGATTCTGAACTCAACATACTCCCTGGATTTTATCCCGGCAATGCCTTTGATCTGACTGGATTCTGTGATATCCATCTTTCTTGTGGCGATGGTCAGCATGCCCCCCTGGGGCATTGCTTCTATTGAATTCATTACAAGATTCATGATCATCTGTTCGATCTTTACAGGATTAGCCTCAATATTTTTTACCGGCGGATCGCACTGGAGGACGAGATCGATTGTCTTTCCCACAAGACGTTCCAGCATCTTTTGTGTATCTTTGATTAACAGATTTAATGTTACCGGCTGCAAGGGCAAACAATGATTTTTACCAAAAGACAAAATCTTTTTTGTTAAGACTTCCGCCCGCTCGGCTGCCTTGTCAATCTGACGGATATGTCCATAGATTCTTTCCGTGGGACCTAATCTGGACGTCGCAAGATCACAGTATCCCCTGATAACCGTCAGCAGGCTTGTAAAATCCTCTGCAAAACCACTTGCCATCCTTCCAGCAACCTGCATTTTCCTCATCTGGCTGAGTTGTTCTTCCAGAAGACGCTGTTCCGTGACATCCCTTCCCAGTGAAACAATTCCGATCCGGTTGCCGGCATCATCTTTCAATCCATGCAAGTTCCAGGAAATTACACGGCGTTGTCCATCTTTACATTGAATGGAATTTTCAAAAGAATTCAAGGACGAACGATTGTCCAGAATGCTGTCCCGTCTCTGCTGAAAATCCTTCCCATCCGATGCATCCGGATACAGCCAACTCATGATGTTACGATTTCCGATCACTTCATCCCGACCATAGCCGCTTATTCTTTCTGCGGCCTTGTTCCATATTACGGTCTCTTCATTCGAATCTTTTACATCCAGCCATATATCCGCATTATCGATCACAATCTCCTGAAACCGGGTCAAACGGCGCACCTCTTCCTCTATGCGTTTTCGCTCAATCAGTTCTTTCTTCAACTGATGATTAAGCAGGTTCAATGAATAAGCCATCCAGTATGCCCGGAAAGAAGCGGTCACAATTGAGAACATTTTTTCAGCAGTCAACTCGACCTTGGACGAATATCCATTGATATCATATTTATCAACCGCTTCCCTTTGTGGAACCAGCCCGGATTGCCCGGTACGCAAAACAATCTGCACAATGCGGTTCCCCAGTTCTTCCCGGATGAACCGAACCAGTTTTAAGCCGGCATCATCAGTTTCCATTACCACATCCATCAGAATCAAAGCCGTATCCGGATGCTCGCCAATCAATCGTCTGGCTTCATTGCCTGATTTCGCGCTGATACAGGTGACACCCTTTCCTTCAAAAATGAAGTCACGAAGTGCCATCCGGGTCAACGCATGGACATCATCATCATCATCCACAATCAGCAATTTCCAGGATTCAGGAGTGATTGATTTCTCTATATAATCTTCAGATTGATCTTCTGAATCAACGATGGGAAAAAATCGGCTTACCGGCTTCACAAGCAACTCCTGATAGTTGATTTTATCTTTTTTCTCGCAGGTGGACATCTGTATTCGTAAATCATAGGGAAAATGAGATATGTTGTCAAATCGTTTCAGTCCGCTGCCTTTTGCCTTGTCTTCCTGAATTCAAAAGTGTAATAAATACATCTGAGATAACTCCATTTTTTTCAATAACATAAAAACGTAAAACCGGAGCCGCCTATGTTCCAGATTCGTTATCAGATTTTTTCTATCACCTTTCTGCTGTTTTTATCCCTGACCATGAAAGCCTATCCAGGAGAGTGTGTCCATGGCAATAATCATCAGGCTTCCGAGAAAAGGAAGGTAGCGACATTTCATGCTGTTGATATCCAAGGCGCGTTTACTGTTGATATTCAAAACCAGCCGGTGTCAATGCTGACCGTCACCACAGATACAAACTTATTGCCGTATATCATCACAAAGGTTACGGACGGAACGCTTCATATTTATGCAGATCGCTCCATCTGCACCAAGCTGATGCTTGCAATCCGGATTACAGGCAGCGATATCCAAAAAATCCAATCATCCGGAGCAAATGATATCTCGTATTCAAAAATACAAACCAGTAAGCTGGAAATCGTGATGGATGATGCAGGTGACATACAGTTGTCCGGGAAAGCCAAAACCCTGATCGCACGCTTATCCAATGCTGTTGATATGGAAGCGGAAAATCTCCATGCTGAGGAGGTGGATATCTCGACCAGTGGAGCAGGTGATGCAACTGTTTATGCCTCTGAAAAATTGAATGCGATGATCACAGGTGCTGGAACCGTTACCTGTCGAGGCAATCCAAAATCCGTAACCAAAAAGGTATCCGACGCCGGTGAATTGATACAGGAATAAAATGTTTATCCCGGCAACACCGCATGAGGCATCCAGTCTTGGCTGGGACAAACTGGATATCATATTGATAACCGGCGATGCATACATTGACAGTTCCTTTGTCGGAATTGCAGTCATTGGAAAGGTACTCATGAATGCCGGGTATCGAGTGGGTATCATTGCCCAGCCGGACATCCACACGGGTAAGGATATCAAACGATTTGGAGAACCTGAGCTTTTCTGGGGTATCACCGGCGGAAATATTGATTCTCTGGTTGCAAATTATACCGCTTCAAAAAAAAGGCGAAAACAGGATGATTTCACTCCAGGCGGTATCAACAACAGACGGCCGGATCGCGCAGTACTTGTTTATGCCAACCTTGTCAGACGCTTTTTCAAAAAAACAAAACCTGTTGTGATCGGTGGAATTGAAGCAAGCCTGAGGCGTATTGCTCACTATGATTTCTGGTCAAATCAAATTCGGAAATCCATCCTGCTTGATGCCAAGGCAGATATCCTGGTCTATGGCATGGGAGAAAAAACTGTTTTAGAACTGGCAGACCGGTTGAAACAGAAACAAAGCTATCAGGATAG
>CAMBQS010000319.1 GCA_945870015.1 Desulfocicer vacuolatum DSM 3385 | reverse complement strand
AAGGGCTTTGGCAATGAAGGCTGCATCATCGCCGGCTTCTTCCATGCAGGCTTCAAGATACAGGACCATGTCCTCTTCGGTTTTGAGATATTCGGCGCTATCCCATTTACGCAACTTCAATGTCATGTCGTCCTCCTACAATTTGCTCGCCAGTTGTAGTGCTGTCTTGATATCCTTGCTCTGTGTAGACTTGTTGCCCCCCGCCAGTAGGATCAACAGTTCTATGCCGCGCCGTACGAAATACACTCGATAGCCCGGCCCATAGTGAATTCGCATCTCCGATACACCCTCACCCACCGATGAGCAATCACCAAAATTGCCATCTTCGGCCCGGTCGATGCGCGCTTGAATGCGCGTTGCTGCCCTCTTGTCTTTCAGGCGGGCAAACCATGCATCGAAGGTGTCCGTAGTCTGAATACTAATCATGATTTACACTTGTAACATTTGGGATACAAAACGGCAAGAACTATTTGATACGGCTCGGTAGTCGCAAGCCCTAATCTCCGGCTCATGGGATCATCGCTGTTTGGGGAATCCGTATGAAGCCGGGAGCGTTGGAAAACTTTGTTTTTATAGTAACCTTGGAAGTTCCCTGCTCTTTCGGAATTTCTAAAAAATGCCCCTGTTTTCCCTATGGACGGTCAAAGAGCATGAAGTAGCTGCCGCTATTACCGTCCGAAGCTTGGAACGTCTTCACTTTGGTTCTTTTGATAACGTCCACACTGCCGAAAGACTCGAATTCATCCCTGATAGCTGCGTAGACGTATGCATCGTTGTTAGCGTCGCCGACACGAGTGGTGGCCAATAAAACCTGAGGCAGTCTTGTAACCCATGCCCTTTTGCTCGTTAACCATTTTATATAAATGATGTCAATACAAAATGTTGGAGAGGGCTGGGTGTTGCTTCATGAAGATTGTTTTCTCTCTGTTTCAGGAATTTTCTGAAAATCGGGGATAGCCGCGATCTTGTTTGGGTGGAAGGAAAAAAATTTTGGGGACATCCATTGTTTAAAAAAAAGGGCAACCACAAGGGTTTGCCCCTACAATCAAATTGTTCTTCAGGTGATTTACAATCGACAGATTTATGCTGAAATATCCTCCCCTTCCCGGATCATGACCTTTCCTGGTTCATGTTGCACCTGTTTTTACGATCTTTGCCTTGTCGTTATTTTTGGCAGTTTCCATCCGGGTTACCTGTTCGTCTATGAAAAGATCATACACTATCCGGCGGTTTGGGTTTGCGGATGCCGAGGCGTTTCATGATCTGCTGGGAGTGCCTGGCGTTCAAGCCCCATATTCCGGGCGGCCTGGCTGATGTTGCCCCTGCAAATGGGATGGATGCTTATTGCCCTGACTTTGGATAGAATATTTACATAAAATGCATTGACTTTATGCCGGAATTGCGCAAAATTGGGTTTACTTTATGATTTCGGAGTAAACCATGTTTCAACGTAAAATTCTAGAAGAACTCGACAAATGGAGTCAAAAAACCGTCAGAAAGCCGTTAATACTCAGAGGTGCAAGGCAGACAGGTAAAACAACCGCAATAAATGAATTTTCAAAAAGATTTAACCATTATCTATACTTCAATCTGGAAAATATTGAAGAAAAAATCCTGCTGGAAAAAGAAATCCCGTTCGATGACTATATAGCGTCCCTTTTTTTATATCAGAATATTTCGTTTGGCAGGGAAAAAACCCTGATATTTATAGATGAGATCCAAAATTCTCCCAATGCCGTAAAGCAATTGCGGTATTTTTATGAGAAAAGGCCGGAACTGTATGTAATTGCCGCAGGCTCTCTCCTTGAAACAATGCTGGAAAAACATATATCTTTTCCGGTAGGCCGGGTTGAATATTTATATCTTTATCCGTTTTCTTTTGAGGAATTTTTATGGGCTTTATCGGAAAAAGAGGTATGTAAACTGTTACTGAACATACCGGTGCCTGAATATGCCCATGAAAAAATACTTACGCTTTTTCATAAATATTCCCTTATCGGCGGAATGCCCGAAGCGATAAAGGTTTATGTTGAAACAGGCGGGGATATCATTGAGGTTAATAAAGTATATTCATCTTTAATGACGGCCTTTCTGGAAGACGTTGAAAAATACGCGGCCAATGAAAAATCGACAAGGATAATCAGGCATGTGATCAGTTCAGCGGCATATGAAGCTGGAAAACGAATTAAATATCAGGGGTTCGGCAATTCAAATTATCAGTCCAGAGAAATAAGCGAAGCCTTGCATATTCTGGAAAAGGCAATGCTTGTCCGGCTTATACGCCCGGTCACGGCAACAACTATCCCGGCAGTGCCGGATATGAGAAAGTCGCCAAAACTTCAATTTCTGGATACCGGTTTTTTAAATCACTTGAATGGATTACAGCAATCCATCATTCATGCTGCGGATTTAAACTCCATTTATAAGGGATTATTAACCGAACACATATGCACGCAGGAAGTAATATCATTAAATACATACCAGCAGTTTCCTGTGAATTTTTGGGTCCGTGAAAAAAAACAGTCAAATGCGGAAATTGATTTAATCATCCCGCATGAGGGAAATCTGATTCCGATTGAAATAAAATCAGGGAAACAAGGCACCTTGAGATCATTGCATCAATTCATCGGCCTTTCTTCCCATCCATACGCTGTGAGGATATACAACGGTGTTGTTAAGATAGATGACGCTGTAACTCCTGACGGCGTGAAATATAAATTATTAAATCTGCCGTATTACCTGATTGGAAGTATCAGAAGATATTTAGAATGGTTTATAAAAATGCAGGAGTAAAACCATGCCCCAACAGACAAAAGTCTTCCCGGATAATCAGGTGTGATCACACTTTGTTTTTAACATTTTTAACATATCAATACCTATCCGCGTTCAAAAATTCCGGTTCCTGATAAATCTCTGAAAACCGTTTTCCTTCCGTACTGTTCTTTTTGTAAAAATCAATGCATTTCCTTACAACTTCCAGAACTTCATCTTCATTGAACAGTCCGGGAATTTCACCGGCAAGTCTGGGATGCCTTCCCAGTTTGCCGCCGAGCTGAATTCGAAATCCCTTCTTCTCTTCGGCGATGGTGCCAGTCGGACATACAGTAATGCATTTCCCGCATTTCACACAAAGTTGAAAATCAATGACTGCTTTTCCCTCCTCTGCCTGGATCAGAATTGCATTCTCTTTGCAAACCTCTTTACACGCACCGCAAGCAATACAGGGGATATCTGTAACCCTGGGCAGGGATGCACCCAGAATTCCAATATCTTTGATCTGCGGCTGGGAACATGCATTCGGGCACTCAGAAACACTGGTTCGAAATTCATGATGGAACTTGAGAGACCCTGGAACACTCTTTCGTAAAAAACCGAGGATATCTTCTTTTTCAAAAAGGTCTTCTATCTTTTTGATCAGGTCTTCACTCATCACAATCCGGTTCGGGCAGCCACTCTGCCCGAAACAGGTATCTGCCTGATACCCTTTTATCTCCGAATCCATTCCTGAAACAAACCGTGCACGCGTCGAATTGACCTCCACCATGGTGATGATTGTTTTTCCCTCAATGGCCGCTTCCTTTTCGATTCGCCCGATGACTTTTTTGCGGACAAAAAAAGGAACTTTTTTTACAGCATCTTCAGCCTCTTGATTCCATTTCATGGCAGCTCCGCAAGGTTCATTGTATAAAAAGATCCGTACTGATATATCGTTCTCCAGTACTGGGAAGTATCACGACAATCCTTTTCTCTTTGGCATCCTCCCTCCTTGCAACCTTAACTGCTGCGCAGACCGCTGCCCCGGAAGATATCCCGCACAAAATACCCTCGGATCGGGCAAGCATTCTTGCGGTCTCAAATGCTTCCTCATTGGTTATGGTGACAACTTCGTCGATAATGGATCGATCCAGAACACTTGGTATAAAACCCGCACCGATTCCCTGAATTTTATGCGGCCCTGGTTTTCCTCCGGAGAGAACAGGAGAATCCGCAGGCTCAACCGCTATCGCCCGAAAGCCTGGTTTTCTCTCCTTTATAACCTGAGAAATCCCGGTGATTGTTCCGCCTGTACCGACTCCGGATACCAGAATATCAATGGTTCCGTCTGTATCCGACCAGATCTCTTCCGCTGTTGTTTTCCGGTGAATTGCAGGATTGGCAGGGTTTTGAAACTGATCCGGCATATAGCAGTTTTCCGTTGAGGAACAGATCTCTCTTGCTTTTTCAATGGCCCCTTTCATTCCTTCCTTTCCCGGAGTCAGTATCAGTTCCGCGCCCAGATGGACGAGAAGTTTTCTGCGTTCAATGCTCATGGTTTCCGGCATGGTCAGACACAGCCTGTAACCCTTCTCCGCACAGATAAAGGCAAGAGCTATGCCTGTATTCCCGCTGGTCGGCTCGACAATCAATGTCTGCTGATTGATGAGAGAGGCTTCTTCCGCTGCAATAATCATGGAACCGGCAATGCGGTCTTTCACGCTTCCCAGTGGATTGAAAAACTCCAGCTTTGCGATGATATCCGCG
>CAMBQS010000318.1 GCA_945870015.1 Desulfocicer vacuolatum DSM 3385 | reverse complement strand
ATGCGGATATTAATCCGATTCATACTAAAAATTTTCCCTCTAATTTCGAACTTGGAGCCACACGAGCAGCCAATGTGGTTCATTCCCTGGTCAGGTACGGAGTCAAACCATCGGTATTTAAAATCGCCTCCACAGGAAAATACAGGTTCTTACCCCTTAAGATGTCCGAAAATAAAACTCTGGAGAGATATGTAAATATCACCGTATTCGTCTCAGGGTAAATCATAGAAAATTATCGATCATTTCGGGAAAAGTGTTAAAATCCTTCCCACTTCAATGTCAAACAGGATAATGTGTTTTGTTATTTGAATTTGTTTGATTGTTTTGCTATACGAAGGTGATAAGATCGTTATGGTAAAAAAAATGCGCGATTGTTGAAGATGGAGACGGTTTGAACCTGTCCGACCCAAAATATCAGAATTATAAATTTATTCTTTTTGTCATCATTTCCATTTCAGGATATCTGCTTTTATTTCCCGACCTTTCTTTTTCCGATGAAGACCGACAGATTGCAATTGTTGCCTCGAAACGGATCAGGCCTTATATGAGCATAATAGAAGGGATGACCGAGGAACTGAAAAAAAAGGAGAAGAAATTTGAAGTTTTTTTCCTTTCCGATGGAGACCTGCCGGATAACGGAGAGGTCGTCACCCGGCTTGAAAGAGTTCAATTCAATTTTTATGCGGCTATCGGACCTGAAGCTGCAAAACTGGTATGGGGTTTAAAAACAGATCATCCCAAATTATTTACCGCGGTTCTCGATCCGGATCCCTTGCTGGAGAGCAAAAGCTTTCAATGTGGTATCTCACTGAGGATCCCGGTCGAAACCCAGATTCAGGAGATTTCAAAAGCATTTGTCAATGTGAAGAGAATCGGATTACTGTTTGATGACCGGATTAACAACTGGTTTTATATGGCAGCCAATACAGCGGCTCAACAATACGGAATCACCATCATCCCCCTTAAGGTTGAATCCAGAAACCAGATTACCGAAGTACTGGCCAAAAACTGGGAGAATATGGATTGCGTCTGGGTGATCCCGGACCAGACCGTTATTTCCGAAAAAATCATTGAGCATATTATTAAGCTTGCTGTCTACAATGCAAAGGGAGTGATAGGCTATAATTCTTTTTTTATCCGGACCGGAGCATTTTTTTCTTTTGATTTTGATTATAAGGTACTGGGGAGTCAGGCTGCCCGGAAAATTGAAAACTATTTTGAAACCGGGGTGTGTAAGCAGGAACCCCCGGAATTTCAAACCATGATGAACCGGAAGATGATTGAGAAAATCGGTTTCAAAATAAGGGAGTGAATCATTTTCAATAATATCGGCATACATGCAAGGGTTCTGTCTGCTGCGGTCATTCTGATCAGCGCATCAACCCTGACATTGGGATATTGGGGGGTGAATATTATCAACCGGTTTGTAATGTCCCGGTTCAGTCAGCGGATTGATTTCATGACCCAGTACCTGGCCCTTAATTCCGAATTGGGGATACTGATTGATGAACAGAGGCTTTTAAGGGGACTTGCCCGAAATATGCTGGGGGAAGAGGATATTGCCGGAGTGGTGATTGAAGATGGTCAGGGCCGGGAACTTGTCAGGGAAGAGAGAAACATCCCGGGGCCCTTCGAGACTGCCCAAAAATGGGTTCATTTGTCAGAAACAAAGGATGGAATGGCATCCATGGACCTGATCACCGAGAACCGGGACGGCGACAGAATCGGTCAGGTCAAGGTGGTCTATTCCACCAGCGGAATTGAGGATCTGGTCACAAAAATGAAACAACGGTTTTTAATCATTGCCTTAATTTTGATTCTGATTTCCTGCCTGATATTTTATGTTATATCCGGATCTTTGGTGGCGCCTGTGATTTCATTGGCAAAAATCGCGAGAAAAGTGTCTCTGGGCAATCATGCTATCCGTGCTCCGGAAGGCAATACACCGGAAACTATCAAACTTGCAGAAGCCTTTAACGAAATGCTGGATTCCATTGCTCTGGGAAGGAAAACCATTGTTCAGGCCTACGAAAAAATGGCAAGGCAGGAGACCCTGGTGGAGGTAGGTAAATTTTCAATGATGATCGCTCATGAAGTAAAGAATCCTCTGGCCATTATAAAAAGTTCTCTGGAAATTCTGAAAAGGGAATTAAATATTCCAAGGGAGAATGTTGCCCTGACCTTTGCGGAAGAAGAAATTGTTCGCCTGAACGATCTGATCGAAAGTTTTTTGATGTTTGCGAGACCGGCCCGCCCCAATTTTGAACGGATTGATCTTAACCGCCTCATGTACCAGGTGGTCACCGGTTTTGAAATACAATATCCCGATGGGCCGATTGAAATCAGATCCTCGGTTCCCGAAGAACCCTTTTATGCCAGTGCCGACTTTGATCTGTTTTCAAGGGGGGTGACCAATATCATCATGAATGCCTGTGAGGCAAGCCTGGGGAAAGGCATTGTTGATATTTCAATTGAATGCAAAAGAAAAAAATGGCAGCTCTATGTTAAAGACCAGGGCAAGGGAATACCTGAGCAAAACTCGGGCAGAATTTTTGAGCCGTTTTTTACCACCAAGGCAAAAGGGACCGGCCTTGGACTTGCTTTTGCAGATCAGGTCGTCAAGGCCCACGGTGGAAACATCAAGGCTGAAAACAGGCCCGAAGGGGGTGCTCTGTTCTGTGTGACAATGTTTTCCAATTTAAAAGAAGATGAAATTTAAGGAAGTCTGGAATAAATGGCACATATACTCATAGTAGATGATGAAACAAAAATGAGAATCCTTCTTTCAATGATGCTGGAAAGAAAAGGATATCAGATTGATCAGGCAACCGACGGGAAAGATGCATTGAAAAAGCTGTCCCTTTCAGGGTATGATCTTGTGATTTCCGATATTAAAATGCCGGAAATGGACGGAAAAGAACTGATTTCCACGATGCGGCAACAGCATATCGTCACCCCCGTTGTCTTTATCACGGCCTTTGCAACCATAGATTCTGCTGTTGAGATGATGCGGCAGGGAGCAGTGGATTATGTTACCAAACCCTTTGATGAATCAAAGATCTGGATCACGGTGGAAAGAGCGTTGAATTTATCCCGCTTGGTGTCTGAGAATCGTGAAATGAAACTGGAACTTGAGGAAACTCAGGGACACCGGCAATTGATCTACAGTTCAAGCTGCATGGGGGATGTTGTGAACCTGGTGAAAAATGTGGCTTGTGTAGATTCGGCAGTCCTGATCCTCGGAGAATCCGGTACCGGCAAAGAACTTATCGCAAGACAGATCCATTCCCAGAGCACCAGGAGCTGCAAACGGTTTGTACCGGTCAATTGCGCTGCCATTTCATCCAACCTGGTGGAGTCTGAATTGTTTGGATATGAAAAAGGCTCATTTACAGGTGCTGAATCCCGAAGAAGGGGCAAATTTGAGTATGCCACCGGCGGCACCCTGTTTCTGGATGAAATCGGGGACATGCCCCTGGATTCCCAGGGGAAACTCTTGAGAGCCCTCCAGGAAAGAAAGTTTCAGCGGGTGGGCGGCAATGAAGAAATCCCTGTGGATGTCAGGGTTATCTGTGCCACCAACAAAAACCTGGAAATAATGGTTCAGCAGAATAAATTCAGGCAGGATCTTTTTTACCGGATCAATGTATTTCCTATTCTGATACCGCCCCTTCGGGAAAGAAATGAGGATATCGTTCCTTTGGCCGAGTATCTGATCAAAACATTCCCTTTTGGAAAAGAGCATGTCATCAGTGATAATGCCTGCAAAAAACTTAAAGAATATCCATGGCCGGGAAATGTACGTGAACTTGCCAATGTGATTGAACGGTGCCTGATTTTAACTCGGGATACAAAAAAGATTTCATCGGACACGCTCTCCTTTTTAAGACCGAATGCTCCTGTAGAGGGTACCAGTGTTGCGATTAAGCTGCCGCCGGGAGGCCTTCCGCTCCACCAGGTTCAGTTCAGCCTGGTCAAACAGGCCCTGGAGGTGGCCGGTAACAACCAGACAACAGCCGCAAAACTTCTGGGATTAAGCCGATCCAAGTTTAGGATAATGATTAAAAATATAGAGGGTGAGCAATAAATGGCATTCAGGACTTACATCAAAATTGTGATGGTGGTCATTATAGTTTTAGCGTCTGCCTGTCATGTGAATGCCTCAGATACCATGCTGATGTTTGTCGGAGAGGATCTTGACGTTCTTTCAATTGCCTCCAGAAAGGAAGAGGCAGCCTGGAGTGCGCCTGCCATTGCCAAGGTGATCACATTGAAAGACATTCAGGATTCCGGTGCACAGACCATTTCCGAAGCCATAGACGGAACCGCAGGCTTTCATGTTGAAACAACCCAGAATGGATCAATTCCCTATTTAAGGGGAATACCAAATTCAGCCCTGGTATTGTTTGATACGGTTCCCATGATGTCCGGAGCTGATAAATCCAATCATTTTATGGATTATGAAACATCCCTTGCATCCGTAAAACGGATTGAAATTATAAGAGGGGCAGGGTCGGTTCTGTGGGGGCCGGACGCCTT
>CAMBQS010000317.1 GCA_945870015.1 Desulfocicer vacuolatum DSM 3385 | reverse complement strand
CTGAAACGAAAGATCGAACATTCCCTGAAGTTTGGAAAAAGCCTGGATCACTTCATGGGCATGGAAAAACTGGTTGCTCCTGTCTATCAACAGGCAGAAGATATCGGCGAGATTATGATTCTGGATCAGCAGGGCACCCTGTTCTTTTTTTCAAAAAAGGCGGAACCGCCCCAGACCCAGGATACAGCCCGGACAGACCGGAACCGCAGCCTGTTTGTTGTGGATCCGGGGAAAAACAGGATCGATCTTCCCATGCAATACTTTTCCACTCTTCCTGAATCAGCTCCGAAAATGCACCTCTATAATGACAAATACCATCTCCTCTTTTCCATTCCCCCTTCATTCGGCAGCAAACCGGGAATCCTTGCCCTCACCTTTCCGAAATCAATACTGGACCACCAGACAGAACGGCTGATAAGAAACACAGGGGAAAAACTGCTGCTGTCCCTTGTCATCACAGCAGCCGTCATGGGAGTCATGATTCACCTGTTTTTTACCCGCCCTTCCCGTCAACTGGCAGAACAGCTTGTCCGCAGCATTCAATCCCGGACTCCTTGCCGGAAAACCAGCGACCAATCAGAAGGAAACAGCCTGCTTCATCTGCATGATCTGATAGCAACATTTCAGGCAGACACACGGGAAGCGGAAAATGAACTCGGTCAGACACTCCATGAATTGAGCAAACAGGTCCCGGATAAACAAACGGCTGATTCAATCCGCCGGATGCAGATCCTTCTTGAAAGGGGAGCAGATGAAATTGATTAGCCTGGACCGAAAAATCATTTTCATTATCCTGGGCGTTCTGATCGTCTCCCAGCTTGTTTACTTCCACATCAATGTCCGGTCTTTTCAGACCAGCTATCTTGAAGCAGTACAGTCCAATCTCCATACGGTGGGGAAAAACCTCAAGATCAATCTAGAAGATCTCCTGCGCAAGGGAATATCCATTCAGAAGTTTTTCGGCCTCAAACCGCTGTTGCAGGAGATTATCCATGAAACAGACGAGATCTCTTTTATCGCCATCCATGATCTTTCCGGAAATTGTCTTTACTCTTGTGACAGGAAAAACTTTTATCAGGGAAACGGTTCACCCGGTCAGACACCGGAAAAACATTATAACAACCGGACAAACGATCACCTGATCACATTCCAGATGACCGGACAGAACCAAACTCCCCAGGGCGTATTGATTCTGGGCATGGATCTGGAAAAGATCAACCGTCATGTCCGTGAAATCGCACTTGACACCGGCACCATAATTCTGATCTCTATCCTTGCCATCCTTGATTTTCTTTTTTTTGTTATTGCCTGGTTCATTACCATCCCGGTTCAGCGTGCCTCCCTGGATATCCGTAAGGTGGTGACAAAAGGGATACTGAACGCTTCCATATCCCGTACCCGTATCGATTTTCCGGATATGCTGATCCAGGAGTTTGAAAAAATATACGGCCGGTTCAACAGAAAATGGAAACAGATCATTTCCCTCTCTTCCTCTCTCTTTCCCTTGCAGGCAGAAAAAACCCGGAACAATGGACAACTGAAAAACCTTGCTTCATCTGCGTTGTCCATCGTCAACCGATACCGGTATGAACAGATGCGCCTGGTTCATGTGGTTCCCATAAACGCTTCATCACTGATCCGTCCGGCACTTTTTCTGTTTGTTTTTGCAGAATCTCTCAGCATCTCTTTTTTGCCGCTTTTTGCCAGACAACTGTATCACCCGATCCAGTACCTGTCCAAGGATATTGCACTGGGGCTACCGATCTCCTCCTTTATGCTGCTGACCTTCATCAGCCTGCCGGTCGGAGGAATTCTGGCTGAAAAAATCGGTATCCGGAAATCCTTCCTGACAGGTGCGGTTATCAGTGCCGTAGGTCTATTTTTAACCGGCAGTGCCGAAACCATTCTATCCCTCGTAGCCTATCGGGCCATTGTAGGCGCAGGCTTTGGAATGGTCTTTATGACCGCCCAGCTCTATATTGTCCGACAGACAACAACCGGAAACCGGGCAGAAGGAATGGCGATTTTTCTGTCCGCGTTTTACGGCGGAACACTGTGCGGTTCTGCCATCGGAGGGATGTTGTCTGACCGGATCGGATTCCGGTCTTTATTTCTGGCAGGTGCTGTCATGGCCATCCTTTCCACTTTTTTTCTCTTTTTCATTACATCCGGAAAGTCACCCTGTCCGGCTCATGATCCGATAAACACCCAGGTATGTCCGGAACCCCGTTCCAAGAAAACCTCATTTTACCGGAATCTTGTCACCCTTTTTTCCGACCGCAATTTTTCGGTACTGGTTCTATTTCAAAGCATCCCCAATAAGATCTGTTTGATTGGATTTATCTACTATCTGGCTCCGCTGTTTTTCGAGTCCCTTGGCAGCAGGCAATCGGATATCGGCCGTTACATCATGTTGTACAGCCTTATCATGATCCTTTTCAGCCAAGTTATCGCAAGATGGACGGACCGGTTTTCCAGTCCCAAAAAAATCATTTTCCGGGGAGGCCTTTTTTCCGGCATTGCCCTCCTCCCCTGTTACTTTTTCCAGGGTGTATTCTGGGTTGCACTGGGCATTGTCCTTCTTGGCTTCAGCCATGCATTTTCCGTATCCAACCAGGCAAAACTTGCATCCCAGTTGAATGTTGTAAAACAGACCGGTCTTGGGCCTGGGCTTGGTATTTACCGCCAGGCTGAAAGAGTTGGAAATGTTCTTGCACCGGTTCTATCAGGTGCGCTAATATCCCAGGTCGGATATGCCAAAGCGCTTGCCCTGATCGGAGCGTATACGTCTTTCTCCAGTATTCTTTTTATGATGCTGTTTTCAGACAAAAAAGAGATGTAAGGAATATATGTCATGATCTGGATTCAAAAAACCGTCTTGTTTACTATCTTCTTTTTCCTGTTCGCAGCCGCATCCCATGCGGAGCTGAAACACTTTTCCCAGGAGGTAGACCAGCCCTTCTGTGGAAGCCAGTCACCGGATGATGCAAGGATCGCGGCCGTTGCCAAGGCCAAACTGGAAGCGCTGGAAAAGGCCGGAACCTATATCGAATCCCTGACCGTTGTCGAAGACTACAAGCTCAAAAAAGATGAAATCACGGCATTTGCTTCCGGAATTGTCCGGTCGGAAATCATTTCCCAAAAAAATTATGCCACAAAAGATGGATTCGGCATCATCCTGGTTCTGCAACTTGAAGTGGACAGCCGTACCCTTGAGCAGAAAATGCAGAAACTGAGCACAGATCAGACACTAATCGAAAAGTACAGCGAAATTCAGCAGCGGGAAAAAGAACTGCTTACGATCATTCAAACTCTGGAAAAACAGAATCAGGATCTTCGTCAGATTCCCGGCCGGACGGAGATTCCCCGGAAAGAGGAGCTGGAAAAACAGTACAACACAACCATCACCGCCCTGACTGCCGCAGAATGGAACCGGAAGGCCATTGACCTGTGGCAGAACGGAAAATACATTGATCCAAACAAGGCTTTAGAATATCTGGACAAAAGCATTCAGCTTGACCCGGCCAATTCCAAGGCATACAACAACCGGGGTACGGCATTCTTCAACCTGGAGCAGATCAGTCGAGCCATTGTGGATTATGATGCAGCCATCCGGATGGACGCTGGTTATGCAGCCGCATACAACAACCGCGGAATTGCATACTATCATCTCAATGAAAACTGGAAAGCCATAGAAGACTTTAATCAGGCCATCAGGATTCAGCCTGACAACGTGAACACTTATCTTTTCCGGGGTGCAGCCTATAAAAAACTGTATCAGTACCAGCGTGCCTTGAATGATTTCAGCAAGGTACTCACGCTTTCACCGGAGTTTTCAAAAAATATGAAAGACCAGGAAAGCATTTTTCTGGAACTGAACGAACTGGAAAGGATCTGCGGGAATGCCAGAAAAGCCTGCAATCTGGGACTGTGCAAGGCAATGAACTACCTGACAGACAAAGGATTCTGCAAATAAAATAAGGGGGAAAAAATGGCGGACAAATTTATCAGCATGCGAAATCTGAAATTCTTACTGTATGATGTTTTTGAGGTTGAGGAACTCACCCGTGCCTCATACTTCAATCAGCACAACCGGAAATCATGCGACCTGATTCTGGATGCCGCCCTGAAACTCGGCACCAAACTTCTCCGCCCTGTTTTTGAAGAGATGGATCGAATCCCTCCTGAGCTGAATGACGGAACGGTAAAAGTTCACCCGAAGGTGGGAACCATCTTGAAGGAGTTTGGAGAAAACGGCTGGATTTCCGCGAGCTTCCCCTATGAAGATGGCGGTGACCAGCTTCCCATGATTGTCTATAATGCCTGCAATATGATTTTTGCCGCCTCCAATTACTCCGGCAGTATATATGCAGGTCTGAGCGCCGGTTCGGTGAACCTGATCCTGAGTTTCGGAAACCAGCAATTAAAATCCGCATTTACGGAAAAAATGATCAGCGGAAAGTGGCAGGGAACCATGGCCCTTACCGAACCCCATGCAGGCAGCTCCCTTGCTGACATCACCACAACCGCTTTTCCCACAGACG